>QHVR01000698.1 GCA_003223595.1 Acidobacteriota bacterium | reverse complement strand
CTTCGTCTTACAATCTTGGTGTGGTAAGATCAGTTCATGGCAACTTACCAAACCGTAGTTAGTTCCAAGGGCCAGGTCGTCATCCCAGCGGAACTTCGGGAACGCCTGAAGCTGAAAAAGGGCGCACGAGCCACTTGGGCAGAGGATAACGGACGTCTGGTGCTCACGCCTATCGAGCAATTGCTGGACGAGATCCAGGGATTTCTGAAACCACGTCCCGGTGAGCCTTCGATGTTTGAAGAACATTTGCGAGAGAGGAAGCGGGAACGGGAGCGCGAGAGGAAACAGCGGTGACCCCCTCGCAGCGAGGACAACGGCGCTTTGTTCTCGATGCCAATGCGTTGATTAGCCTGCTTGAGAATCGCGGTGGGGCGGCGGAACGTGTCCGCAGGATAATCGAAGACGCCTCCCGGAACGGATTGCCGATTCTGCTCTCTGCCGTGAATTGGGGTGAGGTTTTTTACATAGCGTGGAGGCTGCATGGGGAGGAGCGGGCACGCGAAACAGAAGCAAAATTGCGGCAACTCCCGATCGCCATTATCGCCGCCGATATGGAACGTGCTACTCGCGCCGCGGCAATTAAGCAGAGGCACAATCTGGGCTATGCCGATGCGTTCGCGGCCGAGCTCGCAATGGAGCGGCGGGCGTCGCTGGTGACGGCCGATCCGGATTTCTCGAAAATGGGGAAGACACTATCTCTGTACAAACTGCCGCAGCATCCGGGATAGGCTCGGGCAGCTAGGCGCTGGCGGCTTCCTGTCCGCCGAGCGGCAGGAAGTATTGCGTGCCCTTGATGGGCTCAGTCACTTTGCGCAGGAGTTCCTGCAGGTCTTCGTTGCGGTCCACGAAATCGATCTCTGAGGTATTTACGATCAGCAGGTCGGACGAAGTGTAGTGGAAGAAGAAGTGCTCGTAGGCTTTCACCACTTCCTCCAGATATTCTTCGCTCAAGGCACGCTCGCCAGAGGCATTCCTCTTTTTCAGGCGCTTCTTCAAAACCTCAGGCGTGGCCTGCAGGTAGATCACCAGGTCTGGAGTGGGCAGCTGTTCGCGAAAGTGGTTGTAGTAGCGGTTGTAGGTATCGAGTTCGTGGTCGTTCAGGTTGAGATAGGCAAACAGCTTGTCTTTCTCGAAGATGAAGTCGGCGACTACCGTGCGCTGCGAACTGGGGCCGAGATCGAGCGCACGCAATTGCTCGAACCTGCGCACCAGGAACGTGAACTGGGCCTGAAATGCGGCGCCGCGCTCGCCTTCGTAGAAGGGTTGAAGAAAAGGGTTCGATTCGAGTTCCATAACCCGTTGCGCATTCAACCGCTCAGCCAGGATTCGCGCCAGAGTGCTCTTGCCGACCCGGATTGGACCTTCCACAGCAATGTAGCGAGGCAGTTCAAAAAGATTGGCCATGGGCTAAGACGCTGTACTCGGAATTGGCAGGATATCTCGGATGAGCCGGAGTGGCAATTGCGGGAAGAGTTAACAGGAATTGGGTAATTTCGTAATTCCGAAAATCAAGGTCGCGTAGCTTTTAAATTGCCAATTTACCCGATTACAAAATTACAAAATGGCTCAATCCATTAGAATTCGTGCCATGCTTGCAAGCGTGCTGGCGGGGACTGCGGTCGCGGCGGGGATCGGCGCGGCGGGATATCAGTCAATGGCGCCCACCGGGCAATGGTACGGGCGCACATTTACTAGCGTCTCTGGGTCAAGCAAGCAAATCGCGCTCACCTATGACGACGGGCCCAACGATCCGCATACGCTGCGTCTTTTAGAGGTCCTGGCTAAGCATGAGGTTCGTGCGACTTTCTTCCTGATTGGGCGCTATGTGCAACAGCGGCCCGACATTGGTCGCGAAGTCATCCGCTCGGGACACGTCGTCGGCAATCACACCTTCACTCATCCGTTGCTGATCTTCAAAAGTGACGCCGAGATCCGCGAAGAATTACAGCAGTGCCGGCGGTCGCTGCTGGATGCTGTTGGTGCGCACTCCAGTCTTTTTCGTCCGCCTTTCGGTGGGCGCCGCCCAGGCACTTTGCGGATCGCACGGGAATTGGGATGCCCCGCCAGCCGCCCTGATCGAGCGCAAAATCTCAAACCGGGTGCGTGGAGGGGATGTGATTCTCCTGCACGATGGGGGGCACAAGCAGATGGGGGCTGACCGCTCGCAGACGGTGGTGGCCACCGAGCATCTAATTTCCCGTTATAAGGGAGAAGGCTACGAGTTTGTAACTATTCCAAAGCTGATGGAAAGAGCCTCAGCATGATCAATGCATGTGCCGAAGCAATCCGGACATGTGAGGCTACCGTCCTTTACTTGTGTGCGACCAACTCCTTGGCATGACTGAGCTCTGGCCGCGTCGAACTTCCCCCCTCGCACGACTTCAGCAGCGTTGCGTAGTAGGCATTCGCCTCTGGCTGCTTCCCCGCCTGTTCGGCAGCGCGAGCTGCCCCGTAGAGCCCGTTGAAGCGTTTGGGGCGCAGCTTCAGGTCCGCTTGGTATTCGACCAGTGCTTCCTGTGGGCGCTTCAGCTCCAGCAGCAAATCTGCCAGCATTTCCCGCGCCGAAATGATCTCGGGATTGTTGTCATTTTTGTCGGTTTCGTCTGCCAGCATGCGCAGGGTGGCTAGCGCTTCGTCGTCCTTGCCTTCGGCGTGCTGCAGCCAGGCGGAAGCTTCCTGATAGTCTCGCGCAATCACCTCGGCCACATCCGTTTTCTTGTCCGCCAGAGATTTTTGGCGGATTTTTTCGATCTGCGCGAGATCCCCGTTTGCCTGCTGTACGTTCCCAGTTCGTGCCGCTCCGATGGAGCGGACCCAATACGTGACTGATGAATCGGCAGCGACCTTGTCCAACGGCTCAGGCAGAGCCGCAGCTTCGCTCCAATGATGGAGTTCCATGGCGTAGTTCGCCGGGAATTCAATCAAGGCGTTGGCGCGCGGATCGGTCCCCATGCCGTACATATCGTGCATTGGGGGCATGGCTTTCACTTCGTCAATCAAGCTCTGCGCTTCGGATTCGCGTCCGCTTTGCAGGTAGGCATAGACAAGGAAATCCATAGCGTGGAACTGGTGTCCTTCGCCGCCCATGCCCATGGCCGCCGTTTTCCGCGTGGCGGCGACTGAAGCAAGATTGGAATTGATGTCGTCCTGCCACAGCCCGACACGGGCGAAAATGTGCGATGGCATATGCAGCGCGTGAGGCGCGGCAGGGGCGATCTGCGCATAGCGCCGCGCAGCCGGAATTCCGAGTTCTGCCATCTCTGGCGTGTCGTAGGTATGAATCAGATAATGCGCCACGCCGGGATGATCCGGCTCGGTGGCAAACAGCTTCTCCAGAACTGCAGCCGCTTGCTTGCGATGATCCATGTTCTCATTGGAAGCCAGCAGCGATAGGGCGTAGAACGCCGCCGCCTCGTGGTCGTCGGGATAGGTTTCGTAGGCGTTTTTCATTGCTGCCGAGTAGGCCGCAGCACGTGTCTTATAATCGCGCTTTTTGGAGCCGGAGTAGAAAGCTTTGGCAGCGGCGAGATACGCCTTCTCGCGCGCAGTGGCTGTCTTCTGCAACTTCTGGCCAGCTTTGATTTCCTTGGCGCCTCGGGCGATGACTTTCGCGTCCGGCTGATTCCACAGCTGGTGCCACAAGCTCATCGCCACTCCCCAATGCGCCATGGCGCACTTGGGATCATCTTTGGCAATGTCCAGAAATTCCTTCTCCGCCTCCTCATACCAAAAGGAATGCAGCAACGCGACTCCGCGCTGGAAAGGGTGCTGCACCGATGCCGCGCAGGAGACTGGAAAATGAACCGTGCCTAGTTGGGTGTCGGTGAGGTCTTCGTGGTGATGGTGGTCTTTGTCTTTCTCGTCGTCGGCAAACGCGGCGAGCTGACACAGGCTCAGCAGCAGGAACAAAGTTGCGATTTTCTTCATCGGAATCCCCCACGTGCGGCGACACGAATTCTAGTCACGCGTGCAAGCAGGGTCAAACGGCTTTGCGGCCGGAGCAGGTGAGCTCAGGCCTGCTTAAATTCGCTATGCGATACTG
>QHVR01000697.1 GCA_003223595.1 Acidobacteriota bacterium | reverse complement strand
AGCGGAAAGTATTCGCTGAAACCAGGGGCACGCGAGAAGCTGGCGAAGGTCGCCGGAATCCTGCTGTCATACCCGGGGCTCAACATCGAAGTCGGCGGCTATACCGATAACGTCGGGGGCGATGCTATGAACCAAAAGCTGTCGGAAAATCGTGCGGGATCCGTGCGCGACTATCTTGTGCAGCAAGGCGTATCGACCAATTCGGTTTCGTCTAGAGGCTTTGGCAATACTCTGCCGGTTTCCTCCAACGACAATTCCGCCGGCCGTCAGCAGAACCGGAGAGTTGAACTGCTAGTTTCCGGCGAAGCCATCGGCAAACCGCTCAATACGACCACGGGAAGCTTGCGCTAAAGCGTTCGAGCGATACTCAGTGAAGGTGCAGCGTCGATTCCTGGGCTGCACCTTCATGAACTCGCAAGCGGTCGATTCCTTGTTGATTTCTAAGTCATGTATGTCATTGCATTGCAAGGCCCTAAGTGTGGTCAACATTGACCAGACTATTGAACTCCCACAGTAGGACAATACAGATACTTGAAGCCGAGACATCGTTCCAGTCTCCCCGACCGCTCTCAGGAGGACTCATGTGGAAGCTTTCAAAGCATTTGAAGTTGTCGCGCGCCAACTCGGAACTTGAACGTTTGCTGCTGGAACGTACAGCAGCGCTGCAAAATCTTTCCCATCGCTTGCTTATCCTGCAGGACGACGAAAGGCGGAAGATAGCGCGCGAGTTGCACGACAACACCGGGCAGACATTGGCTGCCCTACGAATGGCAATCTCGTGCCTGCAGGAATCTTGCAAGGCAAACTCGGCCGCGCTGGCAATGGCTTCCGATGTTGCGCAGCTGGCGGATCAAGCACTGGATGAAATTCGAACGATGTCGTACCTGCTGCATCCGCCATTGTTGGATGAGGTGGGATTTCCTTGCGCGGCGGAGTGGTATATCGAGGGGTTCTCCAAACGGAGCGGAATTAACGTCAAAGCAGATATTGCGAATTCGCCTGAACGATTGCCGAAACGGGTGGAGATCGCGCTATTTCGGGTATTGCAAGAAAGCTTGACCAACGTGCATCGCCACTCCGGCGCTACGGATGCAAGTATTAATTTTCAACATGATGCCGAAGCTGCGATTCTCGAGATACGAGATTTTGGACGAGGAATTACTAGAGAGCGGTTGTTATTGCTCAGTGGAGCGAGTGCAGAAACGGGCGTCGGCTTGGCGGGAATGCGCGAACGCTTGCGCGAACTAGACGGCAATCTGGAAATACAATCGGATGGCCAGGGAACGAGCATGCGGGCAACGGTGCCAATCCGTGCAACCTCTCCACCGGCGCAGTTTGAAGGTGGCGGAGAGGTCGGTCTCTCGGCACTCGCCTAACCCATGGCATGATCAAGCAGCCCTGTTCGTGTCGCCGTTTTCAATATTGCGAGCCTAAAACCCGTAGCAGCTGAAGTGAGGTGTGAGCGTGGTAGTCGTGGTTTCCGGTTGGCGCCTGCTTTCTGTCCGCCTGGCGGTGCTTGTTCTCGTCATGCTCATGTGCAGCGGCGGATCGTCCGCTTATTCTGTACTGACTCATGAGGAGATCGTGGATCTTTTGTGGACCGATGGGATTCGTCCGCTTTTGCTGAAACGATTTCCAGGACTCTCGGAAGATCAGATCAAAGAGGCTCATGCCTATGCCTATGGAGGCGCCGTAGTTCAGGATTTGGGCTACTATCCGTTCGGCAATAGAGAATTCAGCGACCTGGTGCATTACGTCCGCAGCGGAGACTTTGTCCGCGAGCTGCTCCTCGAAAGTCAGGATCTGAACGAATACGCTTTCGCGTTGGGCTCACTGTCGCACTATGCATCGGATATTGCCGGCCATCCGGCGATCAATCAAGCCGTCGCTATCGAATATCCGAAACTTCGAGCAAAATATGGCAAGTCAGTCAGGTATGCCCAGGACAAGACGGCTCACTTGAAAACAGAGTTCGGGTTCGACACCGTGCAAGTCGCTAAGAATCGCTATGCCTCGCAGCAGTACCATGATTTCATCGGCTTCCAGGTGTCCAAGCCGTTGCTGGAACGGGTGTTTCCTGTCGTGTATGGAATGGAGTTGAAAGACGTGCTAACCCACGAGGACCTGGCAGTGGGTTCGTACCGTTTCGCGGTCAGCCGCATGATTCCCGAGATGACCCAGGTCGCGTTGCAAACTCACAAAAAGGAAATGATGCGGGAAACCCCCAACTTCGCGAGGAGGAAGTTCCTCTACCGTCTTTCGCGCTCAGATTACGAAAAGCAGTGGGGCAAGGACTATGTCAAACCCGGAGTCCGTACGCGGATTCTCTCGACCCTTTTGCGATACATGCCGAAAGTCGGACCTTTTAAAGGGTTAGCCTTTAACAATCCGACTCCGCAAACAGAGGACCTCTATTTCAAAAGCATCAACTCGACTATCGAGCAGTACCGCGCTTTTCTCGAAGAAGTGCGCAACAACAATCTTGTGCTTGCTAATTGTGATCTCGACACGGGCCAACCCACCAAAGCGGCGGAATACTCACTGACCGATGATGCCTACGCAAAGTTGCTGGTTCAATTGTCAGAGAAGAAGTTCGATCTGACTTCGCCGGAGCTCCGCGCTAACATTCTGCAGTTCTATTCCGACCCCGCGGCCACGATCGAAACGAAAAAAGACCCGGCTCGTTGGCATAGCGTGCAGACGTCCCTGGATCTACTGGAATCCGCAGAGTTGATGTCGACGCGCCTGGGTGGTTCTGGGAATTAGAGTGCCAGAAGCGCGGCCCAAATGCGTTGCCAGTTGTGCCCCCCTCCGGGGAACAACCCTATTTGCACGCTGAAAACTTACCAGACTCTCCGGCCGGTGCAGCAGGTGTTCAGAGGAGTTCGTCTCCTGGAGCCCGACTTTTCAGGGCAGCCTGCATGAAGGAATGAATCCTTCTCCTGGCACGAACATCAAACCATTATCAGCTTAGTTTGATTCACCCGCAGTTGAAGTCGGTCCGCCAACCAGCGTTACCTCTTTTCACTCGCAGCGATTCTTCTCAGCAGAAATTCAAAACAATAGAAACAGGAAACACAATGGAACAAGGAACAGTGAAGTGGTTTAACGATGCCAAGGGCTTCGGCTTTATCAGCCGCCAGTCCGGCGACGATGTTTTCGTGCATTTTTCGGCCATTCAGGCAGGTGGTTTTCGCAGCCTGCAAGAAGGCCAGACGGTCCAGTTCGACGTCACCAAGGGGCCGAAAGGCTTCCAGGCGGAAAACGTCCGACCTCTCTAATCAGAACACATATCAGACGCCCGGCGCGAGAACTCGCGGCCGGGCGTCTTGTTCTTGACTCCTCTCGTTGACAATGAGCAAACAATGGTTCGTGCCTTAGGATAGACGCAGACTTTTGACGGAGGCGCTAGCGGCTCCGCCACTTACATTCGGCACTATGATCAATTCAAGTACGCTGACGTTTGAAATCTCGACTTGATATTCCTCGACCTCGCGCACTGTCTCAGGTGGGCAAAAGTTCCACTGTTGGCGCACAACTTCTCGAAAGGAGGTCCCGCCATCGGAAGACCAGCGTAAGACGAATTCTTGCGTCCTGGCAGTTTCTTTCTCTTCAAAGACAAGAGATATTTGTTTCAGCCTTTGCGGCTGATCGAAAATTAACCGAATCGTTTGCGCTCCGGCGATGGCTGCCCGCCAGCCCTGCGTTTCTCCGGAAGCGAAGGCAGATTCAACGGGGAAATTCTTGTCTTCCGAAGTAATTTCAACAATGGCTGCTCGCTCCACGTCAAGCCAGCCTTCACCACGGGATCGAACTGTCCCTTGCGTCGGGGTAATCAGCCGTTTGCGCATACAGACCTCAGTTTACCTCCCGACCGACTTCCTTGGGACTCCCTCTCGTCCTTTCCGTTCTCTCTGGTCGTGCCGTGACAGGGCAGCGTTCCGCTGACCGAAGTAGAGTCTTCTCGTCAACAACTTCCTCAGACACGTCCTTTTTCTCCCCGATTCAGACGCGAAAGACATCTGTAGTCGCGTGAAATTTATCCAAAGCTTTCGCGCACCCGCCAGCATTCCCGATACCTCACTATTTATTAAGGTGGTTAGAAGTTTAGAGCGCAAAATCGATGAAAGGCTGCGCTCTTCACGAGTCGCATAGCAGCAAGTTCATGACACTCAATGAGATGCAGCTCAGGCGTCCATCGCCAAGTGCGCTGTTTCCACCCACGA
>QHVR01000406.1 GCA_003223595.1 Acidobacteriota bacterium | reverse complement strand
CATTCTCGTATCGTTAGTTTGAATGGCCGTACCGTTGTGGCGAAATTCGGTGTAGAAGCTTCCGCGAGCGAAGACTCGGCCTTTGTCTCCGATGCGATGTCCGATGGTCAGTTCCAGGGAAGCATCTCTCGAGTTGGCCGGGGCGTCAACGCTGCCGCGCTGAGAAGTTGGGACGAGGATAAAACCGTTGGTGCGGAACAACTCGGAGGCAAGCGAGAGATCCCATTGCTGAATGCGGGTGCCGGTCCAAAAGGAAAGGTCGGGGGTCTGCTCGTTCCCGTATGAAGTTTCGAGGGTGAATGCCGGGCGTTCGGGATGGCGGGTCAGGAACTGCACGACGCCACCTAGAGCGTCACTGCCATACAGATTGGACGCACCTCCGCGAAAGACTTCGACACTGGAAATCGATTCGCGGGGAACGCGATCCCAATAGACCCAGCCTCCGAAGGCATCGACC
This sequence comes from Acidobacteriota bacterium, assembly GCA_003223595.1. Taxonomy (GTDB): domain Bacteria; phylum Acidobacteriota; class Terriglobia; order Terriglobales; family Acidobacteriaceae; genus Sulfotelmatobacter. The sequence continues at coordinate 20,718 of QHVR01000406.1, read as the reverse complement.
AGGGGAAAGCCATCTTCGAGCACTAAGGCGCGGCTGGCGGCGGTCCCTCCGAGGCCTCGAAGGGAGACGCCCTGATTGGAGGCATTCGCGGTGCGGCTGTCAGAGCGGCGGAAGAGGGAGAAGCCGGGAACCTGGCGGAGGACGTCATCGACGCGGAGCGCGGGGCTGGCGATCACATCCTCTTGCGAGAGCAACACTGTGCTCCCGGGAGTTTCCGAAAGGCGAACGGCAGTCCGGGTTGCAGAAACGGTGACCTGTTCGCTGGCAGTGGCGGGTTCGAGCAAGATATCGACAACAGCATGGGCCGTGGCAGCAGTCCAGGAGCGCTGGGCGGGTGCGAACCCCGGCGCGCGGACTTCGATGGCACCGGATTGCGCGGGCACGGACGAGAAGGTGAAGTGTCCGCTGATGTCGGTTAAGGTGCTCGCATCATAAGAACCGGCTTGCAGGGTTACCGAGGCGTTGGCAACGACCGCCGCAGCCGAATCGCGAACGGTACCTTCCACGAGGGCGGTTTGCGCTGAGAGCCTGGCGAGCGGAAAGGCCGCGGCAAAGATAGCGCAGATGAAGATGGCGTGGCATTTCGGCATCGGGACTAAGTTACCAGACCGACGGAAGGCGGAGAAACGAGTGGGTGCCCGAAGGCTAGGCTACTCCGCTGCGTTCCTCTTGTCCTCTGCGCACATTTTTCTGCACCCCAGGAAACACAGAGGAACACAGGGGAAGTGCTGGAAATTCATTGCAAAAGCACGAAAGGTTGATGTAGTGTTTCTGGTCCGCCGGCTGAGCGCTGGCGGTGCGAAACGGGCGGAGCCCCATCCCTTCCCTCTCTCCGTTCGATTTCGTGAGCCGTGATCCCAGTCGAGGTGTGTATGTACCGTCTCGGGGCTTCTCTTCCCTGCAGGTATTTGTCTTTCTCCAGTTTGACGTGGATTGCTGTTTTCATTCTGGCCTTTGCCGGAGCCGGATGGGGACAGGACCGAGCGCAGATGATGAGTGCGCCGCATCCGCTCATCACAAAAGCAGTGGACGATTCGGAGTTGACGACTCTGAGGGGCAACACCCATCATCTGGCCCGCAAAGAATTCGATTTAGGAACTGCGCCGGCAACGCTGCCCATGCAGCGAATGCTGCTGGTGCTGAAACGGAGTCCGGAACAGCAAGTGGCGCTACGCAAACTGCTTGACGATCAGCACGACAAGCGTGCGCCCAGCTATCACAAGTGGGTGACCCCGGAGGAATTTGGGAAACAATTCGGCCCGAGCGATGCCGACATGCAGACCATTACAGGATGGTTGCAAGCCCACGGCTTTCAAATCGGGACCCCCAAAGGGCGAACCGTGCTGGAGTTTTCCGGGTCGGCAAGCCAGGTGCAGGAGACGTTTCACACCGCCATTCACAAGTACATCGTCAATGGCGAGCAGCACTGGGCCAACTCCACTGATCCGCAGATCCCGGCGGCGCTGGCGCCTGCCGTAGCCGGAGTGGCGACCATGCACAATTTTTTCAGCCGGCCCCAAAGCCATGTAGTGCAGGAACGGATCCCGGCACGGCTCGTGCGTGGCGCACGGCCGGAGATCACATTTACGCAGAACGGCCAGCAGGTGCATGCGCTTGAGCCACAAGATTACGCGGTGATCTACAACATCGTTCCGGCTTACAACAGTTTGACTGGAGCGGGTGTCACCATTGGCGTGGTCGGGCGCAACGACCTCTACAACAGTGGCCAGGACGTTGGCGATTTTCTTAACACCGTCGGAACCGGGATGAATTCTTTCGGAGGTAGCTATCCCAACATCATTGTTAACGGCCCTGATCCGGGCAATCAGGGAGGCGGAGAGGAGGCCGAGGCCACGCTGGACACAACTTGGTCTAGTGCGATCGCCCCGTATGCAACAGTAGAGTTTGTTGTCTCAGGAGGTACGAATACCACCGATGGCATCGACCTCTCTGAGTTGTACATCGTCGAAAACAATCTGACCGACATCATGACGGAGAGCTTCGGCAGTTGCGAATACTTTGCCACCGATTCGCGCCTGCAAGAGATTAATGCCCTGGCGGAACAGGCGGCAGCCCAGGGCATCACTTATTTTGTTTCCGCAGGTGACAACGGCGCAGAAGGCTGTGACGCTCCCAGCAATGCTCCCGCAAAATACCCCGTTTCCGTAAGCGCGCTCGCCTCGACACCCTTCAATGTGGCGGTTGGCGGGACGATGTTCAATGAAAGCGGGACCCCTAACAAATACTGGGCCTCTACCGCAGCCCCTGCGGAGACAGCACTTTCGTATATCCCTGAAAATGTGTGGAACCAGAGCAGCCTGACGAGCGGGCTTTGGGCGGGCAGCGGTGGGGCCAGCGCCGGCAATATCGGAGATAGTCAGATCTCTCCCGCCGGCAGCACGGCGGGCGTGCCGAAACCCTCGTGGCAGTCCGGGGCTGGGCTGAACATTCCGCAAGACGGGGTGCGCGACGTGCCCGACATTTCCTTAACGTCTGCCGGACACGATCCATATCTGCTCTGCTTTGAAGGATCGTGTGTTCCGGACGCACAAGGCTATATTCACATCTACTTCATGAGCGGCACTTCGGCTGCGGCTCCTTCCATGGCGGGCATCATGGCCCTGGTGGACCAGAGCGCCGGAGGACGACAGGGACAGGCGAACTATGTTCTCTACTCGCTGGCTGCATCCCAGACGGCGCAGGGCATTTACCCGTCGCAGTGCAATGGCTCAAATCTTTTAGGCTTGCCTGCGGCAACATGCATTTTCAATGATGTGACCGTCGGAAACAACGTGGTTCCCGGAGAATTAAGTTCCGATTATCAGGCAGGCGCTGGGTACGATTTGGCAACTGGGCTGGGATCAGTGAATGTCGCGAACCTGATCGCGAAGTGGAGCACGGTCACATTCAATCCGACTACGACCCAACTGACTCTGCAAAGCAGCTCAAGTGACATAACGATCGCGCACGGTGATTCCGTCGCCGTTGCGGCAACGGTTGCGGCAACTTCTGGCACACCCACCGGCGACGTCGTCCTGTACTACTACGACAACTACTCAGGCAGGAATCGCACCATTCTGGATTCGTTACGCCTGAATGGCGGAATCAGCAGTGGTTCGACGGCTTCCTTGCCGGGGAGCGCGACTATTCCTTATCCCGTCTGGGCGCACTACAGCGGCGACGGCACTTATGCTCCCAGTGACTCCAACAGAATCAATCTCACCGTGACCCCGGAGCCGAGCACAACTACACTGAGTGTCTTCGGCTCCGATCTGAGCGGGCATCCGCTTACGGGCACATTTCCGTTCGGCAGTTTAGTTTTTGTGCGGGCGGACGTTGCAGGAAATTCGGGGAAAGGAATCGCCACGGGATCGGTCACGTTCACTGACAGCTTTGGACCTATCCCATCTACAAATCCGCAGGTAAATCCTCCTGTGACGGTCATGAACAATCCACCGCTCAACAGCCAGGGGAATACTTCGATCGGCGATGGGATCGTCAGTTTCGACGCTGGCAATCACAGCATTTCTGCCAGCTACGGGGGAGATCCGAGCTTCAGCGCAAGCAGCAGCACCGCGCCGGTGACGTTCACGGTGCAACCCGGTTTTGCGTTGGTCTCCGGTCCAACTAACGTTCGCATCAGCGCTCCTGGCACGAGCGGCACGAGCACGGTGGGCATCATCGCCTCGACGGGTTTCACCACGGCTGTTACTTTGTCGTGCAGCGGCCTGCCCGTGGAGGCCACATGTACCACGACGCCGATTACCGGACAAGGCCCGACTACAGTGGCTTCCGCGGCGCTTACCATCAGCACCGCGGCAGCTCACCTCGTTATGCAGCAATCGAGTGAGCGGCGCTATTACGCCGTGCTCCTGGGCGGTGGGCTGCCACTGATGTGCATTTTCCTGATTGCTCCACACAAGCGGCGCCGCGGCGCCCTGGTGCTCGGAATGATGCTGCTGGGCCTTGTTGCCGTGTTTCCCTCATGCGGTGGAGGCGGAGGCGCCACACCAGTAGCACATCAGCAAGATCCGGGAACACCCGCGGGGAGCTACGTCGTGACTGTGACGGCGGCAGCGGGATCGCTCAAACAGCAGGGCTCGTTCCTACTTGTGATTAAGTAGAGAACTGCGACGCGACTTCGCCCGTTCGAGATGATGTAGCATTTACTCGCGTATCACCCAACGACATGAAACTTTCTGCAATCGCTTCCGCTTTGCACGCTCGTCTGGAAAATTCAGCTTCCGACATCGAGATCACAGGACTCAACGGGATTGAAGAGGCTGGTCCCGGGGAGTTGACCTTTGTGTCGAATCCCAAGTACGCGCAGGCGGCGCGGAGTACGAAGGCTTCGGCGTTGATCGTGGCGGAGGACTTCCCTGCTGTTGCTACCGCGACGCTGCGGGTGAAGGATCCGTATTTATCGTTTGCGCAGGCGTTGGAGTTGTTTCATCCGGCCCAGTCGTATGCGGCGGGGGTGCATCCCACGGCAGTGGTGGATTCGAGCGCGCGGATTGGAAAGGGTGCGCATATTGGTCCCTACGTGGTGATCGGCGAGGATGTGGAGATTGGCGCTAATGCCGTACTGCTGGCGCATGTGGTGATTTATCGCGGAGCCAAGGTCGGGGATAACTTCTTCGCTCATGCTCATGCGGTGGTCCGCGAGAACTGCCGCCTGGGGAGCAACGTGCTTCTGCAGAATGGAGTCGTGATCGGCGGGGACGGCTTTGGTTTCGCGAAAACCGCCGCCGGACAGTGGCATAAGATTCCGCAGCCTGCTCCGGTGGTGATTGGCGACGATGTGGAGATTCAAGCGAATTCGTGCATCGATCGGGCCAGCGTAGGCGAAACCCGCATTGGGCGCGGAGTGAAGGTGGACAATCTTGTTCAAGTTGGACACGGCACGCACGTGGGAGAAGATTCCCTGCTCTGCGCTCAAGTGGGATTGGCCGGATCAACCGTAATTGGAAATCGCGTTATCTTGACGGGTCAGGTTGGCGTCGTGGGTCACTGCACGGTCGGCCACAACGCCATCGTCACACCGCAGACAGGCGTGGCGGCAGACATTGCGCCCGGTGCTTTGGTCAGTGGATCGCCGGCGGTGGATCATCGCACATGGTTGAAATATTCCGCGATCTTGCCGCGGCTGCCAGAGATTGTGCGGTCGGTGCGCGCCAACAAGTCAAAGAAATAAGATGACGATGATTCTCTGTGCTGCTGATGAACTGCAACGATTAGAAACCACGCCGAAGGCCGGCCAGGAAGAACTTGCCTAGGCGTTATAATCCTTGACTTTTGCGGGTTCTGAGAGGATCATCCTAGCCAGTTTTAGGTCTTGGGGCCAACTTGGGGCGTGAATGCCCCGTTTCTCGCGGGCATTCCCAAACATTTCAAATCTGGATGGAGGCTGCTATGTCTCCAAGGAATCGCGCTGCGTTTCTGGGTGTGTTTCTCGCCGCTGCTTTGGCAGCGACCAACCTGGGCTGTGGGGGCGCATCCGCCGCGCCACCTCCACCACCCGTAATCAGTGTTTCCTTGGACACTACCAGCTCGACACTGCTGGAAAGTAGCACGGAGCCGTTCACCGCCACTCTACTAAATGATGTCAATAACAAGGGAGTGATGTGGACAGTCTCCTGTGCGGCGGCCTCGTGCGGATCAGTGTCTCCTGGGTCGACCGGAAATGGGGCGTCCACCACCTTTACCGCTCCCGGTCCTCCGGCAAGTGATTTGACCGTGACTCTCAAGGCCAGCGCCGCGGCAGACCCGACAAAGTCTGCAACTGCGACGATCACAATTCCCGCTCTATCCGTGTCCGTGGCACCTTCCTCGGCTACTGTGCAGGTGGCCACTTCCCTGGATGTCAACGGGGCCGTAAGCAACGATGCGGGCACGGGGAACCTCAACTGGACTCTCACTGAGAATGGCAGCACATGTTCCCCGGGCTGCGGAACAATTTCGGGCGCGAGCGGACCGGTAGTTACCTACACGGCGCCTGCAACGCCTCCTACTAGCAATACGACAGTGATGGTTACTGCGAGCTCCGCGACCGATAGCAGCAAATCTGCTTCGGCGAGTCTGCTCATCCCCTCGATTGGAATCACCGTGGCTCCAGCCGCCGCCACGGTTGTGGGAACGAAGAGCGTGGCATTGACCGCGACTCTGGTAAACGACAAGACGAATCAGGGGGTCAACTGGGCCGTTTCGTGTCCGACAGCGCCGTGCGGCAGTGTTTCTGCGCTCTCAAGCCTCACCGGCGTTCCCGTCACGTACACCGCGCCTGCTCCTCCAGCGAGCGATTTGCAAGTTACGATCACGGCCTCGGCGGTCGCCAATTCTAACGCGGCGGCGAGTGCCTTGGTTACCGTCCCGGCGATTGTGGTTGATGTCGAGCCACAGAGCCCTGATCCCGTACTCGCGACCAAGACCATTCAGTTCACGGTAACAGTCACGAACGACCCCAACGATGCGGGCGTCACATGGACCGTGTCCTGCTCGGCAACAGCATGCGGCAATGTTTCACCCGCTTCTACACTCAGCGGCGGCTCGGTGACTTACACCGCTCCGGCGCTCCCTTCGAGCGACCTGAGTGTTGCCGTGATTGCTACCTCGGTGACCAATCCGGCGAATTCTTCTCAGGCAACGGTGACCGTTCCAGCCATCGCGGTCTCTGCAGTGAGTCCTCCGAGTGGAATTGTCCCAATCACGGGAGTACCGCAGTTCACTGCGACTGTTAATTATGATCCGACCGGTCAAGGATTGAACTGGACGCTGACTCAAAACGGTTCCGACTGTACGCCGGGGTGCGGAATGATGAATCCTCTCAGCACTGGCAGCCCAGGGACATCGGCCTTCAACGGGCCCGCTACACTGCCGGCAAATACAAGCGTGGAACTGAACGCTGTTTCGATCACCGACGCAACGAAATTCAGTACCGCCACGCTCACGCTGACGAACGGCACCGTACAGCTGCTGCCCGCAACCCTCACTACGTTTTCGTGCAAGCTGAACAGTCCCATTGTCACTTTAAGATGCCCGCCGCCGCTCCAAATTGTGCAACTGACCAACACCGGCGCGACTGCGCTGGCCATGACGAGCATTTCCACAACTGGCCCGTTCTCTCAAACCAACACGTGTGGCGTCAGCGTTGTGGCTGGTGGTTCATGCACTATCTCGGTAACGTTCACTAGTAAGGTTGTTGGTACCTCGAATGGTGCGTTGAACCTAACCGACAACAGCGCAGATAGCCCGCAGGAAGTAGTTTTGCAGGGCAGGGTCCTTTCCTACCGACGCCCCGGTCCCGCGGGTGGCGCGAAAGCAGATTTGGCGTTTAGCAACTCCGCGGCTGTGCCCGCACCGACAGGCCAGAGCATTGTTGGCACCCGAGTCCTCGAACTATTGGATTCCTCCCGCAAGGATCCCTACGATGCAACGCGGAACAGTCGAGAGTTGGCCGTGCGCTTGTGGTACCCGGTTTCCGCACATTCCAATGAACCCTGTAAAGCCGCGGACTATGCCTCGCCAAGAGTGTGGGAGTACTTCGGGCAGTTGCTGGGAGTACCGACGTTCCCGGTGGCGACCAATAGTTGCCAGGACGCTGCGGTAGCTGAAGGAGTCCATCCGGTTGTGGTATTTACGCCTGGGCTCACTGCGACGTTCACCGATTACACGTTCCTGATGGAGGACCTGGCAAGCCGCGGATACATTGTTGTCGCCGTGAACCATACCTACGAGGCGACAGCGGTCGAGTTCTCCGACGGCCGACTAGTGCGCTCCGTTGTCGGAAGTCACCTCGGCGGCACAGTACCTCGCAGCCCGCGTGAGGCCAGGTTTGCGGTGGACGCACGATTGAAAGATCTCAAGTTCGTGCTGCGGCAACTCGCGCGCCTGAATGCGGTTCGCCAAGGCCCATTCGCCGGCAGGCTAGACCTGTCGAGGATTGTCGTTGCAGGTCACTCCCTGGGCGGTCTGACTGCGCTGCTGGTAAATCAGTCAGATCCGCGGGTTAAGGGCGCGATCCTGCTAGACCCTGTGCTCCCCGAGGTTCTGCCCGGCACGACCAACAAGCCTATTCTCCTTTTGGGTGCGGACAGAAAAGAGTGGACTGCAAGCGAGTGCAGTTTATGGCGCAATCTGCAAGGTCCACGGCTGGCGGTGAGTTTGCAAGGGACCGAGCACGTCGCTTTGTCCGATTGGATCTGGCTGGCAAAAGATGCGGTGAAAACCGGGCCCATGGGTCCGCAAAAGACGATGTCTGCCGTGCGGGATTATGTCGCTGCGTTTCTCGATGTCAATATTCGGAGAGAACCGGCGGATCCCCTGTTGTCGGGAGCTTCGCTCAATTACCCCGATGCGAGAGTCACGGTGCAAGGGCAGTCGCTCTGCGGTAAGCCAATGGAGTCGGTCACAGCTCCGGTTCATCCGCAGCGCTGAGGCTTACAGTTCGATCAGGAGATCCTCAGCCTTGTCGCAAACGAGGTGGCAAGAGTCAGGCATCCGGCATGCCATGCAGAAGACGTGAAGGATTGAAGGCACGCCCGATTTGTGCGGCACCGCGAGCAAGTGAGGGAGGATTGACGCCCACTCCCGCGCCTCACCACCTGGGCCATTGCATTTCTGGGCTCACCAGCTCGATTTGCAAAAGCCGGTTCGCTGAAATTTTTGAGGCTTGCTGCTGGGCCGCGAGCACGGCGATGGTTCTACCCACATAACATTCTTCGTGCACAGCGCTTCCCTGCTCATCGGTTTTGCTGGCCTCTAAGGCGACGGAGTTTCCACAGATGGAGCAACGGGTTTTGCACGTATGGACTGCGTGAAAGAATGAACGGTTCATTGAAACCTCCATTCGGCTGCGGTCGAGGTAAGAACACAATTCTTTATGCAACTGGCGAACCAGAGTCACGGAAAGGCGAGTAAGTATCTCTCTGGTGCGAGGTTAGGTCGGTTGCTGTCCCGGGCATGTGGCGGGCCGGAAACGCGCAGCAAAGCCAAAATTGCACTCTCCGGGAACAATACTCGTCAAGGGTTCTCTGTATGCACTTTCAGGGCTGCACGTTGGTGACGCCGGTCGGGCGCTGCGCCGCGAAATGCTGGTCATACCAGGCGATGGAACGGTCCATGGAGTCGATCTGGTGTTTGGTTTCCGAGAGCCCGTGACCTTCGCGGGGATAACGCAAGAAGACGGTTTCGGTGCCAACGTCTTTCAGCGCGATAAAGAATTGCTCGGCTTCGGCGATAGGAACATCGTTGTCGTTTTCGCCGTGCATAATCAACGTTGGCGTGTGCGCGGCGGCGATGTGCTTCAAGGCGGAGCGCTCCCATGCCACATCCATCAGGTTGCCCTGGTGGAGGAATTGTCCGAATTCCATTTCTTCGTACTGGTTGTAGTAGGTCATGTAGTTGTAGCTGACGAGATTGGCAATGCCGGCGGTGGGGATGGCTGCTTTGAATTCGTTCGTCTGGGTGATGAGCCAATCTGTGAGTTGTCCGCCATAACTGACGCCTTCAATGCCGAGGCGTTCGCGATCAACCCAAAGATAGCGGCGGACGGCGGCGCTTACGGCAAACAGGACATCCTGACCTTCGTTGCCGTCCTGATCGCCGAAGACGGCATCAGCGAATTTCTGGCCGTAGCCAGTCGAGCCGCGATAGTTCACGTTGAGCACCGCGTAGCCGTGTCCGGCGTAGACCTGATTTCTGAAATTGAACGCGGGACCGTTTTCGCCATGCGGACCGCCGTGAATGGAAACGATCAGCGGGTGCTTGGAGGTATCGGACATGCCGATGGGCTTCGTCAGGAAGGCTTCAACTTCAAACTTGTTATCGTTGCTGACGAAGGTGAATGCTTCCACCTCTGCGATGGTCTTGCTGGCGAGGAGGTCGTGATTGAGATCGGTAAGCCTGCGCGGAGCCGCGCTGCCGGCCTTCAGGTAAAACTGTGAAGCATCGCCGGGAGTGGTTAAGGAATACGCGAGTGCTCCGTTGCTGGCTACCGAGAAGCTTCCGACGAATCCGGGATCTTTGACGATGTATTCCGGTTGGCCGCCGGCGACTGGCAGGCGAAGCAAGTAGTTGCTGCCGCGCTCCTGCACGGTGAAGTACAGCGACCTCCCGTCGGGCGCCCAGAGCGGCGCGCCCTGTCGATTGTCGACGGCTCTGCCGATCTCCTGGCGATTGCTGCCGTCCGCTCTCATCAGCCAAACATGTGTGTCTTCCATCGTGGTCTCGCGATCGGTGAGGCCACGGCGAGTCCCGCGATAGGCTATGAATTTGCCGTCGGGAGACCAGAGGGGATCGTACTCGCAGTATTCGGTCGCGGTCAGGCGATGAATACTGTTGTCGGACAACTGCAGCGTGAAGAGGTCGTAGTTGAAGAACTCGTCCTGATTCGGTTCGCGGTTGGAGGCGAAGACGAGTTGCTTGCCATCGGGAGACCAGTCGATGGAGTGCTCGTCGTAATTGCCTTGTGTGAGTTGGCGGACCTGCCTGGAAGCGATATCGACCATGAAAATATGCAGCCGCTGGTTGTCATTGAAGCGGGTCATGCCCTCGGAATAGTCCGGCTTATAGAGATAACGAGTGATGACCATGGGATCGCCAGCAGCTTCTGCCGCGCCCTCGCCCGGAGTAGAGGCGATGAAAGCGATCTGCTTCGCGTCGGGGGACCAGGCGATGTCTTTGCCGGTACCGGGCAAGGGAGAATTGGTCCCTTTCATTTCCGCCAGGAACGTCGAGCCGCGGCCATCGGGATGAGCGATGAGCAGGCCGTGCTTGTCACCATCCTGGCCGTGGAAGGCGATCCACTTGCTGTCAGCCGACCAGAGCGGGCCGCCGGCGGGATTGTCGCCGCCGAGACGCGTGGATTTTTGAGTGTTGAGGTCCATCACCCAGAGCTGGCCGTAGGGGCGACCGTGGACGTCATGCATAGTAATTGTGTAAGCGATGTAGTGGCCGTCAGGCGAAAGCGCCACGCTGCCGACATTGCGCAGCTTGTAGAGATCGGAACTGGTCAAGACTTCCGCTTGTGAGAGCGAGATGAATCCGAAAATGCACAGGCAGATACTGATGTACCGCAGATAATTTGGATGCACGGGGCTCCCCCAGATCTGCAGATGGCTTGCAGAAACGACATGGTAGATGCGCTGACATCTCGGGTCAAACTTTGAGTCCGAGTAAGGAATCCCGCTTCTCGCAAAAGAGGCGAGCAGTGGGGCACCCCGATTCGTCATGGGAAGGGGGAACGTGTAGGATTCGGTTGCGGCAGGCGCGAAATATGAACCCAGCTCCGTGGATTGTGTGCGTAATTCAGCTGACTTTCCCTTTTCTCATCATGGCGCAAACTTATTCCCCACAACACTACCCCGCGACAGAGTTATCCAATGGAGTGCTGCGAGCGAAGTTCTATCTGCCGGACGCGAAGAAGGGCTTCTATCGCGGCACGCGCTTCGATTGGGCCGGGGTGATGGGCAGCCTCGAGTACAAGGGGCACAGTTACTTTGGCTCCTTTTTTGAGAAATTCGATCCGGCCGTGGAAGACGTTGAGATTGGTAATCCCATTAAGGCGGGGATCAACAGCGCGGCGAGCGGGCCAGTTGAGGAATTCATTGGAAATGACGGTGTGGCGCTCGGATATCTCGAGGCGAAGCCGGGCGAAACCTTCTGCAAGATTGGCGTGGGATCTTTACGAAAGATCGACAACGCGGCTTACAGCTCCTACACTCACTATCCAATTGTGGATGGCGGGAAGCGCTCCGTGAAAAGCGGGGCTGACTGGATTGAGTTCACGCAGGAACTGGCGTGCGGTTCGGGATATGCCTATCGCTATACGAAGACTGTTCGTCTTCTGAAAGACGAGCCGGTGATGGTGATTGAGGACCGGCTGGTGAATACTGGCAAGAGAGCGATCCAGACTCGGGTCTACGACCACAATTTCCTGAGCATTGATCATGAGAATACTGGACCGGCGACTGTACTCAGTTTCCCGTTTGCGTTGCGCGCAACGCAGGACCTGGGCGGGTTGGGCGAGATTCGCGGGAAGGAACTCTTGTTCCCCAGGAATCTGCAGGGGAGCGACACGTTCTATACCGAGCTGGCTGGGTTTGGGAAACAAGCTGCGGATTACGAGATCCGCGTCGAGAACCGCAAGAGCGGCGCAGGTGTGCTGATCCGGGGCGACCGGCCGCTGGTCAATCTAGGAGTATGGGCGGTGCGGACCGTCGTCGCTCCGGAGCCATATGTGGAGATCGAGGCGGCCCCCGGCGCGGAAGCTAGATGGAAATATACGTATCAGTTCTACACTGTTGGAAAGCCAGGGGACGGCAAGGCGAAATAGACGTTATCCCACCGGATTGACTTGGAGCGACCCCCTCTACGCTCACGATATCTCCTGCGGATATGGAGGCGTAGCAAGCTACGCCTCTACGGCTTCCGTCGAAGCTGCATCACCTTGACGGCAGAGAACAATTCAGGATTCGGACTGCAGCAACTCTGTTGCAACCGCATCCATCGTTCAAGTCATCGTACTAGCGCGAAATTAGCGAAGAAACGAAGGAGATCAGTTGTGATGCGCCCCGACAAAACTATCCTGACCATGTGTTCCATGATGCTGCTGGCCGGAGTACTGGCTGCCCAGAACACCACGCCGCCAGCGGACCAGCAAACCCCGAATCAGCAGCCCAATGCCACCCAGCAACCCAATGGCACGCAGCAGCCCTACGGCACGCAGCAACCTAACGCCACTAACCAGCAGAATCGCGAGCAGGCAAACAATAATGCCGGCGAGCAGGGCCAGACCCTCATCGACCCCGGTGTCATCTACAACGCTAGAAAACCCGGAGAGTGGATCGGCAAGACGGTCACGCTCAAAAACGTCATGGTTCAGGACACGAACGATACCGGGAACTTCTGGGTCGGATCGGACCGCCACCATCGCCTGCTCATTGTGAAACCCACTAGCAATCTCGAACTGCACGCTCTCCGGGTGCACAAGGGAGATGTGGTTACGGTTACTGGCGACCTGCAAGCCGCCAGCGAGGTCCTGGCGGACAAGACCGGTGCGGAGAAGAATTCCTTGCACGACGCCGAGAAAACGTCGGGAGTGTTTCTCATGGCCAATCGTGTGAACATCTCGTCATCGACCTCACACTAATTCAGGCCTGCGAATGTCCGGTCAGGCGGCCTCGAGGGCTTCACGGTCCCACTTCCCGGCTGTGGCGCCGTTTTCGTACGTGCTTTGGAGAAAGTCCAGGAGCATGGCGCTCGGGGACCTCGCCTGTCTGACTGCGTCATACATCAACAGGTACTCGCCCATCCCGGAGTGGTAGAACGCCTCAGCGGGGAGTACCTCTCCCTCCGCGAATCCAGCGGGTGCGGGGGCGGCATAGCAGTAGAATGCAGCCTCCTGGATTTCCCCGCCGCCGGGCCACCATCCGGCACTGATCACTTCGTGCGAGTAGGCTTCCTGCATGATCTTTCGCAGCACGGGATCAGGATCGTTGCGAGGTGGAGCACGGCGTCCCGAAAAACGGGTGATTGCCAGATCAAAGCTGCCCCAGAAGAAATGGACTGGGCTGGATTTACCGACAAAGCGTGCTCGAAAAACTTTGAACACAGCGTCCACGGAGAGCAGAATTCGCCAAAGCCGCTGCACCTGCTCGGAATCGTAAGCAGCGTGCAGGTGATCCTGAGCGAAGGGGATCGGATCGGCAACCTCGACGGGCATCTTCCAAATATGCACCTCGATCCCCAGCGAGCGCAGCGCCGCCATGACCTCGTGATAGAAATCAGCGACCGAACGCGGGCCCAGCGCTACGGACGTGGTCTCTGGGTCCGAGGTGCGAATGACCAGCTGGTTGTGAAAGAAATCGAACTCCATGTCGAAGGTGCGATCCCGGTAAGGAATCAGAGACGTGGTGAGTCCCTGCGAACTCACATAGAGCGGAACATTCCACCAATGGTTCACTTTAGGCGTGAGTTCGAGGCGAATCTTGCCCACGATCTGCGTCCACATGTGAAGCGTGGCATAGGTTTCTTTCCACTCCGCTAAGCGAATAGCGGGCCAGCATTCAGCGGAATCGGGAAGAGCGGTAGAGTCCGAGGTAGCCATTATCAATTCCTGCCTGCCGGACTGGAGTTTCTCATACAACGCAACCCAGCGCAGCATCAAAGCTGTGTTACGAATCCCGAACAGAAAAAAACTGGTGACAAATCTCCGGCAAAAGTCTGCGAAACTTTTTTTTGGGGCGGCCGAACCTGAACTCTTCACCACAGAGAGAAGTGGAGCGGGGAGGTACTCGCATTCCCTGCGACATCCCCATTACTCTGACAAGCCTGGATCCGCGCGATCAGTTCTCGCACCCATGCGTCGTCATCCTGGTTAACCTTCGCGGATGCGCGGTGCGCTCGCCGCGCCCTGTTCATAGCGGGACCATCGTTTGCCTCGAGAGCCTCCCCACAAAAACACCCGTGGAAGCGCGCGTGGTCCATTGCATCTCGCTGGGCGAGTTCGAGAAACTGTGGCTGCTGGGGCTGTCGCTGAATGAAGCAGGCAATGTGTGGGGGATCAACCCCATGCCGGCGGACTGGACAACACCGTAACTGGAATGGCAGCGATTATCCCGCAGCCTTGCGGAAAGAGACCAGGTCCCAGTCGCTATGCGGCACGCAGGTTCGGCGTCTGAGGATGTAGAGGTTGCCATCATGGGCACGGACCTTGAAGTAGGCGTCCGCCGGGCCATACCACTGATCGAGTACTTCCTCTACCCGGTATTCGTGCCCGTCGATACGAAAAATGACCGGCCTCTCCTGCGCCTTGTAGCCTGAATAGCACTCGACCTGCAGTTTCATATTTTGGGACAATTGTAACCCGCTGGTCTGGCCTGCGGACACGCGGCATTCGGAGTCCACACCACAGAGCACGCAGATAAACACAGGGAAGTTCCCCGGTGAGACCCGTGCCTCGCTATCGAGCTCTTCTGCTCACGTCGCGCACACCCTATCGGCACGAGAGGAACTCGTGGCCCTCCCGTTGCGGAAGAGAACAATTTTAAATTGTTCTCCGAGAGAGAGCTCACCTCAGGCTGCAAGGATTCGGAACGAAAGCGCATCTATTGAAAATATTTATCACCGCTATTGAATGTGCAGTCGACAAACCGATCCGATCAACAGTATGCGAATCGATTTCAACGAGCAATGCACTCTGAGAGAGTCTTCCGAGAATCCATCAAACTACCCCGAACGCTTCAGACTAGTTCGTCGATTCAGCGCATGGATACTGGAGAAATGGTACACGATCATGTATCTCATCGCTGAAAAGAAACCTGATTTCTTTGGGAGTTTCGTAACCTCGTCCAGGTCGCCCCACGTCGCCGCCCAAATCGCAATTGCCTATCTCTCTGATTGATTTTTCTTCTTCACAATTTTCTCTAATCGCGGCAAAACAAAAAATCAATTGGACACTAAGCCAGGCACTCAGTACTTTCGCAGCCACGAGTCACGTGACATGCGTGGGACCGGGGCAAAAATCAGCACGCCGAAAACGCAGTCCCGCGCTGAGAGGCGCAGGAAGTCACGAAATGACTAAGCCTTCTACAAGGAGATCACCGTTGCGCATACGATTGGCGTCTTTCGTTTTTCTGTGTTGTTCAGTGACATTTATAGCGCTCCCGTCTTTCGGGCAGAGCGCCTCTGCGGGCGCTCAAAGCGCTACGAGTTCTCCACCAGCGGCTAGCCCTCTCGAGACTAAGCCTCCCGATCCCCAGCCTTTGCCTATGCCTTCGATGTCAGGGCCCTTACAAACTTCTCCACCTCGTGAAATGGAAGGTGGAAGTCTGAAAGTCACGGGCATTTTGAGCGGCATCATGTTGACGGAAGGAAATCACATTTCAGGCGACTCGGCGACGCACTGGGATGTCAGCAATGCCCAGGTTTTTGTCCAAAAGACCACCGGTTGGTGGCAGTTCTATTTGCAGGGCGGCGCCTACAACTTGCCCGCTATCGGAGTGCCATTTCTCTCGACCGCAGATACGATCAAAAACATCTATGGGCCCTTTCCGCAAGGCTATTTGAAACTTGTCAAAGGAAATTTCAACGTTGAAATCGGCGCCCTGCCGACTTTGATCGGGGCCGAGTACACGTTCAGTTTCCAAAACATGAACATCGAACGCGGTCTCCTTTGGAATCAGGAAAACGCAGTCAATCGCGGTATACAACTCAACGAGACCTACAAGAAGTGGACTGCGGCATTGAGTTGGAACGACGGCTTTTACTCTAACCGTTACACCTGGCTGACGGGCTCCCTTACGTACGCTTTCAATTCTGCGAATAGCTTGGCCTTTGTCGGAGGCGGGAATGCCGGTGCATACGCGAAGAACACGCTTGCGACACCTTTAGCTCTCAACAACGAGCAGATTTACAACTTAATCTACAGCTATACGAAGGGGAGCTGGGTGGTTCAGCCGTACCTTCAGTACACCGACGTTCCAACCAATGCGAAGATTGGAATTGCCCAAGGTGCGGGGACCAAAGCGGGGGCAGTACTGGTTACTTACAATTTCAAGCGCGGATTCTCACTGGCAGCCCGACCCGAATACATAAAGAGTACAGGCAGCGTCAGCAACGGCGCTATTAACCTGCTCTATGGGCCGGGTAGCGGTGCGTTTGGGTTCACAGTGACGCCGACCTATCGCAAGGATGCATTTTTCCTTCGTGGCGACTTCGCGATTGTCCACGCAACCAATATGACGCCAGGTGCTGCCTTCGGGCCCGCTGGCCTGAACGCGAACCAGCCGCGCGGCGTTCTTGAAGCAGGCTTCATGTTCTGAGCCAAGAGAAGAAGAGGAACATTCTTAGTACTTTGTCCTGCTTCCGCGGTGCTCTGAAGGCCATCAGCAACGCAGATGCTTCGTAGACTCACTGAGAAAACGACCGAACGGGTAGGGCGGACCTAATGACTGGAGCGTTTCATCCTAAGGATCTGTTAACGACGCTGGCAGCCTATGTTGGCCTGCTATTGGGTCTGCTTCTTTTCGGGGCCTACCCGCTGGTTGGCGTGTTACTCGCGCTCGGTTCCATGGCCCTTCTCCTGAGATCCGTCGCGAGTCTATGCGGTGCACAGACGGCGGCAACTGAGGGCGAGGCTAAGAACAATGCAAGAGCGTAGCCGGCGTTGCATGCGCTGGCGGTGGACCGGAGTTTCCAGCTCTGCAGAAATTGAAGTAATGCTCGCAATAAAAAATACGAATTTGACTTTGGTGATACCCGATGAGAGCATCGCCGCCAGCTTACGAAAGTAGCATTAAAGGGGCACGTAGTCCTCGCTGCCCCGTGGGGCGTCGCACAAAGGGAACCAGCTCTTGAAGGCTTCAGGCTGAGAAGTTAGACAGGTGCAGCTTGGGGCAAGGGCCAAAGTGTGTAGCAGCGAAGGAAGAGCATGAAAAACATTCAAAACTTACGAATAAGGAGCTGTGACATGTCCCTCATTGCCAGACAACGGGAGAAGAGGCTGTCTCTATCTGAAAAAGTTTCGCGCCTAGCCAGGCGCTTGCGGGATCCTGAGTGGCGACGCTACGGAGGACTTTTGCTCGGCGGAAAAGCACTGGGTGTCGGAATCGTGCTACTCCTGATGGTAGTGGTCTCGGGTCTCTTCTTCGGTCACGTTTACGCTCAGACCGCCCCTCCCGAGGTGAAAGCCGCCGACGTCGTGAACCCAGTGAACACGATGTGGACATTAGTTGCGGCGTTTCTGGTATTCGGCATGCAGGTTGGATTCACCATGCTGGAAGCTGGTTTCTGTCGTTCTCGAGAAACCGTGAACGTCCTCGTAGAGTGTGTGGTGGATACCTGCCTTTGCGGCATTCTCTTCTACGCGGTCGGTTTTGCTTTTATGTTCTCGCATGGCAACGGATTCATCGGTCATCACTGGTTTTTCCTGCAAAACGCACCGGCGACTTACGAAACCACCGGCGTAGCATTCCTCGCGGTCTGGATTTTCCAATTTGCTTTTGCAGACACGTGCTCGACCATCACGTCGGGTGCGATGATCGGTCGAACGGGGTTTGTCGGAGACCTTCTCTACAGCGTCTGCGTTACCGGTTTCATCTACCCGATCATTGGTCACTGGGCGTGGGGACCGGACGGCTGGCTGGCGACCATGGGCAGCGCTGGATATTTCTTCCCGTCGCTTGGCACCGGTTTTCATGACTTCGCAGGATCCACTGTGGTCCACACCATTGGCGGATTCGTCGCGCTGGCGGGTGCGATCGTTCTGGGCCCGCGACTCGGGCGCAGATTCAAGCGCGATGGCGGCGGTCCGATGCTGCCGCATGATTTGACAATCGCTGTCAGCGGCGGACTCCTTCTTTGGTTCGGCTGGTACGGATTCAATCCGGGCAGCACGCTCTCGGCGATGGATTTTGTAGGCATCGGCCGCGTGGCTACGAATACCACTCTCGCCGCATGCGCCGCCGGACTCACCTCCATTTTTTACGGCTACATCATGACGAGGAAGTGGGACGCTAGCTTCACCACGAACGGGTTTCTAGCTGGTCTCGTGGCGATTACCTGCCCTTGTTATTGGGTCAGCCCGACAGGTTCGGTCCTTTTAGGTGGTATCGCTGGAGTGCTGGTCATCCTGGGAGTCGAGTTGTTGGAATGGCTGCGAATCGATGATCCCATCGGTGCGGTTCCGGTGCATGGATTGTGCGGCATATGGGGAACTCTCTCACTGGGTCTGTTTGCCAGTGGGCAGTACGGAGCGACTGGGCCAGTAGGACCTGATAACTCCGCTCCGCTGGTAGGCCTGTTCTACGGCGGCGGACTGCAACTGCTGAAAGCGCAACTGATCGGCAGCGCATGCGTAACCTTGGCGACGTTCGGGGTTGCCCTGGCGGTTATGTATGCGGTGAACGCACTCGGCATGCTGCGCTTGCCGGCAGAAATGGAAGCCTACGGCATGGATCTACACGAGCACGGCATTTCTGCATATCCGGAGTATGTCATCTCGGCATTGGGCGCGCCGAGCGGTATGTCCCAGGAGCTCCCGACGGCTCAAGTCACGGCCAAATCGGCGACGAGAATACCAGTCACGGATATGGCTAGTTGAGAGGTCCGTCGGGCTGGTTCCGATCTCTAGGAGGCAGAGTACGCTCTGCCTCCCGGCTGTTAACCCGTAGGCCAATGCGAGGACAAAAAAGATGATCAAGATCGAAGCAATTATTCAGCCCGGCCGGTTTGAGCAAGTTAAAGACGCTCTGATCGAGCTTGGCGTCGAGGGTATGACCGTTTCGGAAGTCCGCGGGCACGGCCGACAAAAAGGCCACACGGAGAGCTACCGCGGCCGCGAATACGAAACGGATCTCATGCCCAAAGTGAAGCTCGAACTTGTGCTCGACGACAAGATCGTCGACTCTGTCGTCGACGCGATCGTGACACATGCGGCCACCGGCAAAATTGGAGATGGAAAGATTTTTCTTTACAAAGCAGAGGAGGCTATCCGCATCCGCAACCAGGAGCGTGGTGTAGCTGCACTCTGACTCCTTCCCGTACTTTGAGAATTCAAGTTCTGGTGGATGTAGAAAGTGGACCTCCGCGGGTGAGAGTGTTACTTGCCGCAGTTGAATCCTGGAAGCAGAACCACTTTGAGGCGTCCGGTGGCTGAACTGCAAACTAAGCGCGGTCCCCGTCGCCGTTTTTATCGCGACGACGGTGATGCTCAGTTTCATCTCCTTCTGGCGTGCCGCCGCTATTGTCCTTTCCGACCTTGCTTCCTCCGCCTACTATTCAGGTGGAGACGCTGAAAAGGTCATAGGCAAGAGTGCACCCTGGTTCATTCTGGCAGTCATGCTGTTCAGCTACGCCGTCCGTGCTGTCTATATCGAAGCCAGCAGCATGTTTGTGCGAGGCGGCGTTTACCGTGTGGTGAAACAGGCCATGGGCGGCACGATAGCGAAACTATCCGTGTCGGCACTGCTTTTTGACTACATTCTTACCGGACCTATCAGCGCGGTGACCGCTGGACAGTATCTCGCCGGGTTCATTGAAGAACTCGCACGCCACTATTTGAAACATCCCGTGCAATTTAGCCAAAACTATTTTGCGGCAGGCTTCGGGATTCTGGCCGTCCTCTAGCCTCCGTTCCGAGGATCGCGAGGCGCTTCTGCAAGCATTTCTCCCCCGTCCCGGCTAATCGGCCGCACCCGAGTTCGATGATGTCTCAAATGCATTCTGCTACTGATCAGCCTTGAGAATCGGCGGACTCGTTTGCGCATGCGCTGCAGCTCGAAAGATGCCGCGGCAAATGAATCAACTGGTCATGAGGAAAGGCGGTGATTCTGTGGAAGCGTTTTATTTGTTGGCGTCCCCGACGGGATTTGAACCCGTGTTACCGCCGTGAAAGGGCGATGTCCTAGGCCGGGCTAGACGACGGGGACTCTGCAGCAGGAGTGCGGGAAACAATTCATCGTAGCAGTGGCGTTCGAGTGGTGTCAAAGTCAGATCGCCGAGGCAGGATTCGTCTCGGCAGCGAGGTGGTACGTGGGGATCGCTTCTGGAAAAACGGGAAATACTGGGGTCGGACTGGCCGGCATTGGCGAGCGACTGAAAGAACTCGGAGGCTTTCTCGAAATCGAATCCAGCCTGGATGGAACGCTTCTGCGTGCGACCATTCCATTTCCGTCCGCCGCAACGCAGCAGCGCGAGGTGAGGAACCAGTTCTTGTGCAAG
>QHVR01000741.1 GCA_003223595.1 Acidobacteriota bacterium | reverse complement strand
GGGCTTCCGGCCTCGTACTGCAGTTGGGCTGCTCCCTCCAGCGCTGGCAGATAATCAGGAGATACCTTCAGTGCGCTTTGGTAGGAATTCAGCGCCGACTTCTGATCCCCTTTTCCCGAATAGGCCAAACCCTGGAACATCCACAGCTGGGGATTTTTTGGTGACGCTTTCAGCGCGGGTTGAAGCAGTTGAAGAGCGCTGTCGAATTCACGGTTGCGCAGCGCCGACGCAATTATTTCAATGCGGTTGTTGGCAGATTGCCCGAGAACCACAGCCTGCAGCAAAAGGATCACGACGGCCGCGCGAACGTGCCCAGAGCCAGCCATGGAGACCAAGGTTCTCGCGCCACTCTGCCGATTTGGCCGCGTAAGAGATTCCATGAATTTTCCGTTGCCTAGTAGTCTAACGCGGCTTCTCGAGGGTATGATGCGTCGGACCCATGCATAGCGAAATCCTCCCTTCAGCGTCTCTCACGAAGCGCTACGTGCGCTTCGGCGCGATTGTTCTGCTCTCGATGATCATTTGCGGCATGTCCTCCTGGTCGCAAGAAACTCCGCAGACGGTGCAAATCGTTGTACATGCGAACCAGTCCGATGGGCCGCTCGCTCCAATTTGGACGTACTTCGGTTACGACGAGCCTAACTACAGCTACGCGCCGGATGGAAGGAAGTTGCTCGCGGAACTGTCGGCGCTTAGCCCCACTCCCGTTTACGTGCGAGTGCACAATCTTCTGACCTCGGGTGATGGATCTTCTTCCTTAAAGTGGGGATCGACGAATGTTTATACCGAGGATGCTGCAGGAAAACCCGTTTACAGCTGGACCATTCTCGACCGAATTTTCGACGCGTTTCATGCAGCAGGCACCAAGCCCCTCGTCGAAGTCGGCTTCATGCCCGAAGCTCTCTCGACCCATCCGCAGCCATATCGTCACAGTTTTCCCAAGGGCGATATCTTCAGCGGATGGGCGTATCCACCAAACGATTATCAGAAGTGGTCGGAACTCGTGTTTCATTTTGTGCACCATCTTCGCGAGCGTTACGGCGATGCGGAAGTAAAAACGTGGCTGTGGGAAGTGTGGAACGAGCCGGACATCCCTTATTGGAAGGGCACACCCGAGGAATATTTCAAGCTCTACGATTTCTCAGCGGAGGCAATCCTGCGCGCACTGCCGGCAGCGCGTATCGGAGGTCCCGATAGCACCGGACCGGCTAATCCAAAAGCGGCTGAGTTCCTGCGCCTCTTTCTGAAGCATTGTGCTCATCAGAAAAACTACGCGAACGGCAAGATCGGATCGCGTTTAGATTTCATTTCCTATCACCCAAAGGGTTCTCCGATGTGGCAAGGCGATCATGTGCAGATGGGCATCGCACGACAACTGGAGTCGATTGAAGAAGGCTTTAAAATCGTAACCTCGTTTCCAGAATGGCGGCATACACCTATCGTGCTTGGCGAATCTGACCCGGAAGGTTGCGCTGCGTGCTCGGCAACAACCAACCCGCAAAACTCTTATCGCAATGGACCGCTCTATGCCGTTTACACAACCGAAGTCCTGGCCAGGATTTACGAGCTAGCCAAGAACGAGCACGTAAATTTTCTTGGATCAGTCACCTGGGCATTCGAGTTTGAAGACCAGCCGCCCTTTGAAGGTTTCCGCGAACTCGCCACAAATGGTATCGACAAACCAGTGCTGAATGCTTTTCGGATGTTTGGCTTGCTGGGGAGCGAGCGGCTGAGAGCGGCTAGCTCGGCAGCTTTGGCCACCGAGGATGTGCTGCTCGCCGGGGTGCGAAAACAACCTGACATAAACGTAATCGCCAGCCGCAGGGAACGCGAGGTCGAGGCGTTGATCTGGAACTACAATGATGACGACGTTTCTGGGCCATCTGCCAACATTGACCTTGCGCTAGACGGACTCCCCTCAGAGTTGACGCGCGCGGTGGTTGAGCACTTCCGCATTGACTCCACTCACAGCAACGCGTTCGCTGCGTGGAAGCAAATGGGATCGCCGCAGTCGCTCTCTGCCGCTCAATACGACGAATTGCAGAAGGAAGGACAGCTTCAACTCCTGAGATCTCCTGGGCTCGCCTGGTAACAGTCTCACTTCTTTCCCGCTGCTTTCACTATTGCCGAGAAATCTTGATCGCCCAAGCCCTTTTCAACGGCATTCCTGAAAACATCCAGCGCAGGAAGCGCAGTCTGGAGAGGAACACCCACCCTGCCCGCCTCGTTGATGGCGTAACCGAGGTCCTTTGTCATGAGTTTCAGCGGAAAGTTCGGAGTGAAATCATTTGTCTCCATGCTGGTCAGCATTCTTTTGATCAGCGGACTGGCAAGCGCGCTGTTCCCGAGAACAGCA
>QHVR01000037.1 GCA_003223595.1 Acidobacteriota bacterium | reverse complement strand
ACCAACGTAAGCTGCGATCCCCGCCTCGCTTCGCTAGCCTGACCACAGGACGAAGTCTCTTCTGTGCTGGCCTCATTTGTTTACCGATCTTCCGACGCGAGCGGACTGCTCGTCTGGTCTCTAATCGGTTTTTGCGGCGGCATTACTCTCTTTGTGTATGGATTTCGTCTGCTTCAGCGCCGCCGATTGATTCTCGACACCCCCTTTTCGAAGATTCGTAGTGCGTCCCTGGGCATGGTTGAAATCAGCGGACTCGCGACGGGACCCTACACCATGCAGGCCCCCATCACCGGGCACCCCTGCTACTACTTCCGAAGCTTGGTGTGGGAGTGGAAGCAGCATGGCAAGAACAAGGAGTGGGTCAAAATCGCCGGCGAATCCATGCACGTTCCCTTTTTCCTGGATGACAACACTGGACACATGCTCATCGATCCGCGTGGCGCCGATCTCGATCTGCACCGCGATTTCCAGGAGGAATTCTGTGACTCCGTTTTCACCACCAAGGATCCTGCGCCGGAAAGGGTCCGCAATTTTCTGGCGCGTCACGGCGTGATGACCGACAACAAGATCAAGGTGGAAGAGTTCTGCATCAAGCCCAAAAACGCGCTGTTTGCGCTGGGAACCGTGGCCGAAAATACCGCGCTTGAAGTCACTCCTCAGCCGATTCGCGAGACTGATGAGATCGGCTCGCTGAGCGTCGGCAAGTTCTCGCTTTCGCTTACTCCCGGCGGATTCAACACAATCGGGGGAGATGACAACATCCCCGTCCTCGCTGAACCGGTGGCCATTGGAACTGACGCCTTACACGAAGTCGTCCGCCTGCCATCCCATAGCGCTCCGATGAAGAGCTCTGACATGACGCAGCAACAGAAAATTGCCGCTGCGCTCGTCAAGGCTGGTATCACTAGTCCGGCAGCCTGGTCGGTTGCCGGTCTCCCTTGGGAATCAGCATCCGGCGTAGAAGTCGTGAGCGACCCAGCCTCTACTTCGTCGAGAGACGGCGGTAGCTCAAACGAATTTGATCCGCATCCCCCGGTCGTGCTGAGAAAAGGCGAGAACGATAAAACCTTCCTGATCTCGTGGCGAAGCCAGCAGGAAGTCGCCCGGGCCTTGGGATGGAAGTGCACGCTCATGATCTGGGGAGGCCCGGCACTAGCGCTGCTTAGCCTGTATGTACTTCTGAGCATGACCAGAGTCATTCATTAGCTCTCGCCCTATCAATTTTTTTCTTTTCCGGCTTACTCCCAAAAGCACCACGGTGCTAAACCCGGGGCAAGCATTGCCTCCCAAGTCCTTGCCCTACGCTCTAGTACAATCAACGCGTGAGCGACGCCGTACGCATCGGAATTCTGGGCGATTTCAACCCTGAATTCCGCTCGCATCACGCCACCAACGACGCGCTGCAGCATGCCGCCCGCAAGCTCGGCATTGAAGTTCAATCCGAGTGGATCCCGACTCCCTCCCTGATCAAACCGGAGGCCGAGAAGAAATTGGAGTCCTTTGACGGTTTCTGGGCTTCGCCCGGCAGTCCCTATAAAAGTCTTGAGGGCATGCTGAAGGGCATCCAGTTCGCTCGGGTGCGGGACTGGCCGTTCCTCGGCACCTGCGGCGGATTCCAATACGCCTTCATCGAATTCGCCCGCAACGTCCTCAACATCGCTGATGCCGACACCGCCGAAAACAACTCCGGATCGAAGAATGTCATCATCTATCCCGTCGCTTGTGCCGTTTCCGATGGCAAAGGCAATTCGCCCAAGCTCTCCGGCGCCGTTCCCGAAATCCGCCTGCGTCCCGGCTCGTACCTGCAATCCTTCTACGGGAAACAGGTAGAGACGGTCACCGAACAGTTCTTCTGCAACTTCGAAATCAACCCGGATTTCGAATGGACCACCATGGAAGCCGGATTCCCCGTCGTCGCCCGCGGACCACAAGGCGAAATCCGCGCTATCGAATCTCCCATGCACCGGTTTTACGTCGCAACCCTGTTCCAGCCGCAACTCTCGTCGACTGAGAAGGATCCGCACCCCATCGTTCTGGCCTTTGTGCAGGCCGCCGCCGACTGGGGCAAGAAGAAGCTCGACGATAGCGTGCTGGAGTAGCCTGAAAGCTTTCCCGACTGTGCAGATTCACGCAAAGAGAACTCCCCTGTGAACTCTGTGACCCCCGTTGACGCGTGTGGTGAAGTCTCCAGCGGTTACTAAAGTCCCGACACTCCCCGGCGCACCGTCCCATCCCCAACCGCATCTGGAGCAGCAAGCCAAGCCTCGATACACTCGTCCGCGTCGGTCGCCTCTCCCCCAAGCGCGGCCCCAGGAGTTACTGATTCATGCACACCTTGCAGATGGTGAATTCGTTCCGCCTCCCTTGGGGCACGCTGATGAGTTACATCCCCGTGATCGCGACTATCGTCACCACGTTCTTCAGCATTGTTCTCGCCCGTGCCACCCTCCGGCAGGTGGAAGCTACCGACAAGGGCCTGGCTTTGGCGCGAGAAGAGTTTGAGCGCGAATGGAATCCCGACCTGCACATCAAACTGGAACGCGTCTCATCGGAGGAAGCGCGCGTTATCGTCACCAACCTCGCCAAAACCTCCGTCCTGTTGCAACTCCTGCAACTGCGCAAGCTCTCACACGCCATGCCCTTCGAGCGTTTCCGATTGAACGATCCTCTGGTCGGCGGGATGACCTGGTCGCAGGAAACGGGCAAGCGTATCCTCGCTTGCACGGGATACGAATTCGAGGGCCCGCTCGCCGCCTCGGTCACCTTCTACGCCGCCGGACGCATGTACCGCACCGACTGGTTCCGTGCGCAGATCGTGGTGCGCGAAGGCCGCATCGTCAGCCTTGAGCCCAGCACCATGCCGAGCCGCCGCGTCCGGCAGATCGAACGCAAAGGCCCGGAACGCCGCCGCGAATTCGTGCAAGACGTGGCGGGGAGCGGCGAAATAGGCGAAATAGAGGAGACCGCCGAGAACAAGGAAGAGAAGGCCTCTGCAGCGGGCGCATGACAGCGGTTGCGGGTGGCGCGCCCGCCTTCTATTCGGAGCAGAGGGGAGTAGTTGGTGATCTGGCGGTAACCGTTACTCACGTGTGCCGACGCGGATGCAGAGCGCTAAAGTTTGGCCGCTCGCTGCCGATTCACACTTCAGGAGACCAGGAGACGCAAATGATTAATCCCATCAGCAGCGTTCACCCGCCTGTCGTTCAGCAAGTCGCGCACGCTCCGGCGGAAGCAAAGCCGGATCCACACGCGCAAACTCCGCCCGTGCGGAAGAGCGGCGAGGTGTCGCAGGACCAGGTGACACTCAAGAGTGCGGGGCAGGTGGATCACGAAAGGTGATTGTCGATTGATGTCTGCTGACTCAGGACGAAGAGGCTTTGGCCGCGCAGGTCCGGGCTGCTTCAACATCGACTATCATCGATCTAGAGTTCGTTGAGCGCCAAAATTCCTGTAAAAGTCGGCGAGTTAGCGTGGGGCCATCATCTGCTTCGCATTTCTCGCACTCTCGTCGCTTGCACCCATCAGTTCGCTTGGTCCAGGTCAGGGATGTACCCGACGAGCGACGTGCCTCGGGCTTAGATTGCATCCACTCGCCGTACTTTCTTGTAACTGGCGACCTTTCGCGATGTATCCCTTCTTCTCTAGCGCGTCTCCGCAGGGCGGACGTGACGCGCCGCTGATAGGCACCCCAAGCTGTGCTATGTCGGTGGGCAAAGGTTCCCAATTCGGCACACCATGCTTCGCTCGCTATAGTTCATTATGTAGTTCCACGTTTAGCGTTGCTATGATGCGTTGTCCTTTGAATTTCGCTTGAGGTCACAAATTGTGACCTCAAACATCAGCTCTCGCGCTGGAAACGGTAACGGCCCTTGCGCTCTAAGGCGAGGGCTTCCACAACTTTGAGAAACGCCCGGGCAGCGTGCGAGAGGTTCGCATCTTTGCGATAGATAAGCCGCAGCTTGCGTTTTAATTGCAGTTCGCGCACAGGAATGCGGACGAGTTCGCCTCGGGCGATTTCCGTCTCGACGCTGATCTCCGGCAAGAACGCAACCCCGTTTCCCGTCGCAACATATTGCTTAATCGCCTGGAGCGTGGGGAGTTCCAGGTCCATGTGAAGGGGCGTCTTGTGGCTTTTGAATAACTGGATCACTTTTTCGCGATAAGGGGAAGAGACGATGTGGGCCACGAACGATTCTGCGCCGAGTTGACGGATGCTGATTTCAGACGCTGAGGCCAGCGGGTGCCTGGGGGGAACTACAAAAACCAACTCGTCCAGAAAAATGACAATGGAATGTAGGTTCGGCTCCTGAGGCTCGTAAGAGAGAACGCCGAATTCGACGCTGTAGCGCAGGACCTCGTCCGGGATGTGGCTGCCAAGCGCGCGTTCCACTTTGATCTTGATCATGGGATGAAGCCGGCGGAACTCGGCCAGCACCGGGAGAAGGTAGAGCACCGTGAATTCATTGGCAGCGACGACCAGCCGGCCCTTCTGCAGCTCGCGAAGTTCTCCCAGGGATTCGGTGGCTTCCGTGCGCAGGTTGATCAGCTTTTCGGCGTATTCGTAAAGGACCTTGCCCGCGTCGGTCAAAACTCCCTCGCGCGAGGAGCGATCAAACAACGCTTCCCCGAGTTCGCCCTCCAGCTTGCGAATGGTCTGGCTGACCGCAGATTGTGTGCGAAAAAGCTTGTCCGCAGCGCGCGAAAAGCGATGCTCGCGGGCGACCGCCAGGAAAACTTCGAGCTGAGAAAGGTCCATCGAGAGTCTCTTAAGGATTTCAGAACACTATAAGTAGAACTTATTATAGGAGTATTTCTTATAGATGGTGAAGAAATATAAGTTTTGCTTCTTGCCCCATCCGGCCTTACCATACAAAATCATTCTCCCAAGAGGTCGGCATGAGTAGCGAGCGAGCACGGATCACGATTTTCGACACCACGCTGAGAGACGGCGAGCAGTCGCCCGGGTGCAGCATGAACCAGCAGGAGAAACTGCGGCTCGCGCACCAGCTTGATCGCCTGGGTGTGGACGTGATCGAGGCCGGGTTCCCGATCGCCTCCGACGGTGACTTCGAGTCGGTGAAGGCGATCGCCGAAGTGGTGCGGCGTCCCATCATTGCTGGCTTGGCACGCGCTTGCCGCCCGGACATTGAGCGGGCCTGGGAAGCCCTGCGGCAGGCGGAGCGTCCGCGCATTCACGTTTTTCTGGCTACGTCGGACATTCACCTGCAGTACAAATTGCGCATGACCCGCGAGCAATGCCTGGCGCAGGCGCGCGAGGCGATTGAACTGGCGAAGTCGTTCTGTGACGACGTCGAGTTTTCTCCGGAAGACGCGACCCGGACCGACCCTGACTTTCTCTGTCGTGTGCTGAATGCCGTGGTAGAGGCGGGCGCTACCACGTTGAATATTCCGGACACTGTCGGCTACACGGTGCCGACCGAGTTCGCGGAGTTGATTACCAGGATCAGGCGGCATGTGCACGGAATCGAGAACGTCACTATCTCGGCGCACTGTCACAATGATCTCGGAATGGCGGTGGCGAACGCCTTGGCGGCGGTTTCGGCGGGAGCTCGGCAGGTGGAGTGCACCATCAACGGCATTGGGGAACGCGCGGGCAACGCATCTCTGGAGGAGATCGTCATGGCCATGCGGGTGCGCCCTGATCGCTTTCCCTATGAAACCGGCATTGCCAGCGAGCAGATTTTTGCCGCCAGCCAGACGCTTAGCGAAATCACGGGTGTTCCGGTGCAGCCGAACAAGGCCATTACGGGGCGCAATGCTTTCGCGCACGAAGCGGGCATCCACCAGGATGGAGTTTTAAAAAATCCTTTGACGTACGAGATCATGACGCCGAAGTCGGTGGGCGTGCCGGATTCGAAGCTGGTGTTGGGCAAACACTCCGGGCGTCACGCGCTGAGCATGCGCTGCGAGCAGTTGGGCTACCAGTTCGATCGCCGTGTGCTGGACGACGTTTACCGGCGCTTTGTGCGGCTGGCGGACAAGATCAAGCATGTGGAAGATCATCACCTGCTGGAGTTGATTCGCGACACGCACAAGCCTTCAATGTCAGCCACCCCGCTGATTGAGCCCATCGTGCCCGCACATGAGGCGGTCGTGAATGCGCCGGCTCATGAGCCGGAAAAGCCGGTGGCGCTGCCCAATAGCAACGCGTTCGGCCTGCCGTTGCCGGTTCACTCCGAGTCGCACCACGAGCAGACGCAGCAGGAAGATTATCTGTGGGGAGTCTAGGGATTTTGTAATTTGGTAATTGAGTAATTTTGTAATTTAGAAGCCGCCAGAGCTGGCGGCTTTCGTCTTTGATGCATAGAATTGCAAATTACCAAAATACGAAATTACTCAATTACAAAATGCTTCTAAAACTCACGGTTGTGGCGGGGGACGGGATTGGGCCGGAGGTCACCGAAGAGGCGATTCTTGCTTTACGGGCGGTGGCAGACGGCTTTGATCATCAATTGCAAGTGCAGCACAAGCCGATTGGCGGTGCCGCGCTGACCGCCGCGAACGATCCATTACCGCCCGACACTTTGCAGGCCTGCATGGCATCGTCGGCCGTCTTGTTGGGCGCCGTGGGCAGTCCGGCATTCGACCATAACCCGCCCCATCTGCGGCCTGAGGCTGGGTTGCTACGTTTGCGGCGGGAATTGGGAGCATATGCGAACCTGCGGCCGGCCGTGTTTTTTCCCGCATTGGAAGATTGTTCTCCGCTGCGGGGCGAAATTGTTCGCGGCACCGACATCATGATCGTGCGCGAGTTGTTGGGCGGCGCCTATTTTGGGCAACCGCGATCGATCGAAGGGAATCCGGGTTCCCGGGTAGCCATCAACACGATGCGCTATGGGGAGGACGAGATTGAGCGCATTGCCCGTGTCGCCTTCGAACTGGCAATGACGCGCAAACGCAAGGTGCTTTCTGTCGACAAGGCGAATGTGCTCGAGTGCTCGCGTCTGTGGCGCGAGGTGGTGACGCGCGTGGGAAAGAATTATCCCGACGTGAAGCTTGGGCACCAATATGTCGATTCGGCAGCGATGCTGCTGGTCCAGAGGCCCGCTGATTTCGACGTGCTCCTCACCGAAAACATGTTTGGAGATATCTTGTCGGATCAGGCCGGCGGGGTTGTGGGATCGCTTGGATTGCTCGCCTCGGCGAGTATTGGCGGAAGCATTGGGCTGTACGAGCCGGTGCATGGATCAGCTCCCGACATTGCCGGGAAGGGAATTGCCAATCCGCTCGGAGCGATTCTTTCCGCGGCGATGATGCTGCGGCATTCGTTCCAATTGGAGGCGGAGGCGCGATGTATCGAGCGAGCCGTCTCGGCCGTGTTGTCGGAGGGAGCCCGAACTGCGGACCTCGTGCGCAAGGGCCGGGCCGTGATCTCGACCGCAGAGATGGGACGGCGAGTGGCAGAGGCGGTCACATCGCAACAAGCGGAGAGAACGGCCTGACATCGGTACTGAGATAATTTAGCGAAGCCCGCTTCGCCGGACAGCCGAGGCGGCTGTCCCTACATAGTCTTCGCTTGCTGAGGCGCCGGCGACGGGACCTCGTTGTATCTTCCTGTAACTGAATACCAGCGGATGCGAAGCATCTCGGTGAACATGCGGAAACCGTCCACTAGGGGATTGATGCGGGTTCCGCCGCTATGGCCCCAGAGCACCGGAACTTCCTTCACTTTGAACCCCAGCTTGCGGGCAAGGAAAAGGATCTCGGGGTCGAAGCCCCAGCGCTCGATTCGCTGTAGCGGAAAAATTGCCTGGGCGGCGGCGCGGTTGAAAGCCTTGAATCCGCACTGTGTGTCTTTGTATTGCAGGCCGAGAATGAGGCGCATCAGCAGATTGAAAATGCGACCGAAGATCTGCCGGTGCAAGGGTTGGCGGTGGATTTGAGTTTCCGTGCGCAGCCAGCGTGAGCCGATTGCGATGTCGG
>QHVR01000036.1 GCA_003223595.1 Acidobacteriota bacterium | reverse complement strand
CCTGGAAACTTCGACAATCCAGACTTTTCCGTCACGTCCTCAAACTTGCCGTTGCCCAGATTATGGTAGAGACGGTGAGGCACGCTCTTGTAGCGCCGCGGATCGCAATAATATTCCGTGCTTCCCATGGTGCAGCGCAGGTCAGTCTGCGGGGTCCAGTAGGTGTAATTCGAGACAATCAGGTCGAGAAGACCATCGTTGTCATAATCAAACCAGGCGGCAGCGACGCTGAGCGTGTCGCGCGGCTTGGTGCCGAGTCCAGAAATCTGAGTCACGTCCGTGAAAGTCCCGTTGCCATTGTTGTGATACAGCGTATTGCGGCCCGCGGCGCAGAGAAACAGATCTTCATAGCCGTCGTTATCGTAGTCGCCAACCGCAACCCCGAAGTTGAAAGCCAGGGATTCCCCTGAGAGGCCCGCTTTGGCGGTAACATCTTCAAAGGTTCCGTCGGCACGCTGCTTCAGCAGGCAGTTGTAGTAGGAGGGAGTAGTCTTCTTCATCTCCGGCAACTGCGCGCCGTTGGTGAAGAAAATGTCCATCCTGCCATCATTGTCGAAGTCGAAAATGGCTACTCCGCCACACATGGGCTGAGGAAAATATTTATGCCCGCCCGGGCTGTTGTTGCTGATATAGGAGACCTTCGAACGCGGTGCCACGTCCACAAAACCGGGGCGCTTGCCTGTGGGTGCTGACCCTGAGGCCAACAAAAACACGCAAGCGACCGCCAGGCGGAAGCCGGAGGCCAGCCTCGGCCAGATGCTAGACTGAACGTTGGGCATGAGGTTCTATTCCCGCATTCTATCTGGAATTCTGCTCGGGACGGGCCTTCTCCTGCCCGCCTCAACCGACGGCCCAATCGTCTTTGAAGAGATCGCTCATCGCTCTGGTCTGACTTTCGTGAGCGACAGCAGCCCCACTCCAAACAAGAATCAGCCGGAAACGATGGTCGCCGGCGTGGGCCTGGCGGATTACGACAATGACGGCTATCTGGATGTCTTCCTGGTAAACGGCGCTGCGATTCCGTCTCTTCAAAAGGAGAGCCCAAAATATTGGAATCGCTTGTACCACAACAACCATGACGGGACATTTACGGATGTGACCGAAAAGGCAGGTGTCGCCGGCATCGGCTATGGAATGGGTGTGGCAGTCGGAGACTATGACAATGACGGTTGGCCCGACATCTACGTCGTAAATGTCGGCAAGAATCAGTTGCTGCACAACAACGGGAACGGCACCTTCACTGACCTTACGGACAAGGCCAGCGTAGGCGGAGGCCTTCTCGACGGCAAAAAGATGTGGTCCGTCTCGGCCGTGTGGGTCGACTACAACAATGACGGCTTGCTTGACCTCTTCGTCTCCAACTACTGCAAGTGGGAAGTGAATAAAGATCCTTACTGCGGCCCGACTCCCAAGCTGCGTGCCTATTGTCACCCCAATAACTACGCGAACCTCCCGAATACTTTGTACCGCAACAACGGCGATGGCACTTTCACCGACGTCTCCGCCGAAACGGGAATCGCCAAGTACCTCGGGAAGGGAATGGGAGTGGCCATCGCCGACTACGACCATGACGGCTTCATCGATATCTTTGTGGCCAACGACAATCATCCTAACTTCCTCTTCCATAATCTCGGCGGCAAGAAGTTCGAAGAGGTTGCGCTGGAATCCGGTGTGGCCTATGCCCAGAGCGGCAGCGCGCTTTCCGGCATGGGAGTAGATTTCAAAGACGTGGACAACGACGGACGCCCGGATCTCTGGCACACTGCCGTCGAGAACGAGTCATTCCCGTTGTTTCATAACGCCGGTGGAGGTCAGTTCGTCGAGCAAACTCTGCCCGCACAATTGGCCGTGACTCGCACCATGTCGGGGTGGGGAAACGGAATTGTCGATTTCGACAACGATGGATGGAAGGATCTGTTCGTGGCCCGAAGCAACGTTCTCGATAACATCGCTCAATTCTCCAATCGCAAGTACGAAGAACCCAACTCCGTCCTGCGCAATCTAGGAAATGGCAAGTTCCAGGATGTCAGCAGCCAGGCGGGTGCCGACTTCCAAGTCGCGGCTCCGCATCGAGGGGTCGCATTTGGAGACATGGACAACGATGGACGAATTGATGCCATGGTTACTGTCCTTAACGGACCGTTGCAGTATTTTCACAATATCTCGAAAAACAACAATCACTGGACCATCCTGACTCTTGTCGGAAAAAGGAGCAATCGCATGGGGCTTGGTGCGCAGGTACGTATCACGGGGGAGGACGGCAAGGTCCAATATAATGAGGCCACGACTGCGGTCGGATACGCTTGTTCAAGCGACTCTCGTGTCCACTTCGGCCTCGGTGGCTCGCGAGTGATCCGCGAAATCGAGGTCACATGGCCCGGTGGCGCACGGCAGCTCCTGCGCGACGTGCCCGCCGATCAAATTCTGAAAATCGAGGAAACAGTCCAGTGAGCGTTGCCGCTCGTACAACCCTGCGAGTCAACTTCCTCGCAAGAAACCGAAAGCTTGCGCCAATCGCCGACATTACGCCATGCTGTCGACGCTTCCGGTTGTCGCCTCCGTAGATGCTATGGCAACAAGCCACGGACCACCGGGCTCCAGCGGCAGTGATTACCTTGCCAGTCGTATTCACACACTACGATTGTCCCCTGATAATGCGAGCGGCCTCATGCAGTGTGTTGACGGCTTCCTCAGGTAGTTGCCCGCTAGTGTCCGGAGAGAGATTCAGCAGTAGGTTTGCGTTCCGCTTCCGGCAGTCTGCATATTCGCCTGCGATTTTTTCCGCGCTCTGTGTCGTAAATCCGGGACGCCAGAACCAGCTATTCATCGGCGGCAGGGGCTTGAACGGCGGGCCAGTCGGTATCCACGCCTCCATCGGCATGTAATAGGTTTTCCCTTCAAAAGTGACGTGCGGATCGTGGCCTTCGGGCGGCGGCAACTCATCTTCGCCGTTGATTACGTCGCTTGGCCAACTTTTCGGCTCGCAAATGCGCCCCAGGTTGCGCTTGCTTTGATAGAAAGCCTGATTCATTACCACGATTCCGTGCGGACTGAATTTCTTGATCAACTCGTAAAGTTCCCAGCGCTGATCGCTTGAGAGTTTCCAGGTGATATCGAGCAGTTGATAAAACGTGTTCGGATATTTGCTGTGCAACTCCGTTAGTTGCTGTTTGATCAGTTTGTAATACCCCTCCTGCACCGGAATGTCCCAGTCGAACTTGCCCTCATTGTGGGGATCGAGGATGCAGTAATAGAACCCGTGCTTGAGTCCGTATTCTTTGCACGCAGCCACAAATGCCGCCACAACGTCGGTCTTGTTAGGGCTTGCGGCGACGTCATAGTCGTAGTCTTTGGCGTCCCAAAGGCAAAAACCCGACATGTGTTTCGCAGTGAGCACGGCATACCGCGCGCCCAAGTCACGTGCGACGCGAATCCATTGGCGCACGTCGAGTTTCGTCGGATTGTAGGTGCTCGCCGGGACGCCGCCTGTTTCGTAATCGTTCCCAGTGAAGGTATTCATGCTGAAATGAAAGGAGACACCGAATTGCAACTTCTCAAATTCGCGCAATCCGCGGGTGCGGTGCGTAGCAGGCTCGATTCGGCCCGAGGATGCTGGAGCAAGGCGCGGCCACAGAAGAGCCGAGGACGAAACCGCCAAGGCTTTACTAAACTCCCGTCGATTCATTCTGATCCTTTAAGAGTAAAGGCGGCGCAAACGCCGTCCGCAGTCTGCGACTGCAAAGGGTTCCCGCCGCCACAATGCACTAAGACACACCAGTTCGCCCGCAAGTCAGCGCCAAATTAGAAGGTGATCTTCAAACTAAGTTGAATATTGCGCGGATCATTGCGCGTGCCAAAGACCTGTCCAAACTGGTAATCCGGCCCGCAATCCAGGCAGTTGCCGATATTCGCGCTGCCAAAGTAGTTACCGAAGAACTCGCCGCCGTACTGCGGGTGGTTGAAGGCGTTCAGGAATTCAGCGCGAAATTGTGTTTTGAACCTCTCGGTAATGTCGAAGCCCTTGGCAACGGCGAAATCAACATTCTTGGTTCCACCTTCGCGCAATTGGCTCATGCGTTGCGGCTCATTGCCATACCTCAGGGTAGTCGGGGCAGCGAACGCGTCGGGGTTGATCCAGTTGTTAGCCGACTGGTGCGCCGGTTTCGGATTTCCGACTAGATCCGGCAATCCCGGTCCCGGAAAACCGTACGCACCGAGCGGATTGTCCTGGTAGTACACCGGAAGCAAGGGCAAACCGCTGGTTAGCCGGACGATGCTGGAAACTTCCCAATTGCCGGCAATCTGCCTAACCACACCCGGTGCGCCGCTCCCCCACCGCTTACCTTTCCCATAGGGCAACTGGTACACCAATGCAGTGGCGAAGCTATGGGGGACATCATGAGTGCTCACCGCATAATCCAGGTTGGTGTTATAGGAGTCGCGCCACATGCTTCCAATGGTCCAGCCGATAAGATCTTCCGAACCATTATCGAGCGCTTTCGACCAAACGTAGGTGGAAAGGAGGCTTAGACCGTCGGAAAACTGTTTCGTGAACTTCATGCTCAGCGCGTCGTACGCAGAGTGCGCGCCGGGCAAGGAACGCGCCCATTGCAGACTGCCGAATTGGGGGAACGGACGAAGGAGTTGGTTATAAGGCACCGTTGCGCCACTCAGACCGCTATTTGGGTCGGTGATAACCCCGAAGAACGGATTCGGGACCAGATTATCGAGAGCGGACTGTCCGAGAGCCAAATCTTGGGTTGGGAGTTGATTGGCATTAAGATCTGGATTGCCGTACATCAAGCGGTGTCCCCTCACACCGGTGTAACCAACTTCGAAGACAGAATGGTTCCCGAGTTGGTACTGAAGATCCATGCTCCACTGCTCTGTGTAGCCGATGGGGTGCGATCCTTTCGGCCAGATCTGACCGGCGCTTTGCCCAACCTGCGTCAATGCGCCCTGTGCGCTTCCCACCGGCTGGAGTAGCCCATTTGGAAAGGGGTTGCTGACGAGATTGGAAGGAACATAGCCTGATCCGTCCACGCTTCCAATCCAGTTCGTTGTAGAAGAGAATCCGAGGTGCTCACCGGGTTGGTCGAAGCTGACCATAGCGGAAGCCGGGGCATAAAACATACCTGCTCCCACTCGGGCGACCAGTTTATCGGTGACTTTGTACGCGATTCCAAGACGCGGAGCGAAGTTGAGATTGTCGGGCCCCCAGGCGGAGCGATTGTTTTTGTTGGCGTATTCGAATGCCCCATGCACCGGGAAAGGAAGTGCCGAGCTGATCGGGTTCACGACGTTGCTGTCGAAGTAGGTCAGCCGGTTGTAGCGTTCGGTTGCGGGCCGCTGGTTTTCATATCGCAGTCCAGCCGTGATCGTCAGGCGTTGAGTGGCCCGCCATTGGTCTTGAAAGTAGACGCCGAAAGTATGGAGACTCATGGCAGGGTTTATCACTATGGGAGAGCCTCCGTTGCCTGTTCCAAGCAGCACTGAGGCGATTGCGTCACCGGTGGAGAACCCCCCTTCGGGGGCTTGGTTGACAGCCTGACATGGATCGGTGGAGGTCGGCCCCGGCTCGCAGGAAGTGAAGGTCCTATCGAAGTTAAAGGTCCCCGGCTGATCCTGGCGGTTATTCATGAACGCGATGTCATAGTTTGCGCCAAACTTCAAGCTATGCTTCGGAAACTCCTTGGTCACATTCCCGATGAAAGTCACGTTGCTGCGAACATAGCGGTTCAAACTCGAGAATGCGCTACCCAAGGTGGAATAGGAGTCTGCATTGATAACAGGCAGCATTGGAACTGCAAAGAGAGAGTTAGAAAGTCCGATGGTGCTCGGGTCCGCTTTGCCGTAACCAATGGAAGTCTGTTCTTCGTGCCAATGCCCATAAGCGGCATAGGCATCGATGACCCATGTAGGACTGGGCGTGTAGGTGTCGTTCAAAACAACTTGAAACCCGCGGTCATCGTTGGTTGCACCTTCGTCGGCCCCATTGCAGAAGAAGCACGCAGGCGTATTGTTCTGGCGAATCCGGTCGGACATACGGGCGAAAATTCTATTGTTGGCGCTTTGGTTCCAATCAAGACGCCAGTCGAACTTGTCGTTCTTCGTCGAACCCGGCCCCTGCGCGAAATAGTTGTTGCTAAGGCCCGCACCGGGAACATTGGGCTGAGGATAGAGAGCGAGAATCTTCTGTCCGACCGTATCCCAAAGACTTGATGGGATGACATTGCCGGCAAAGGGATCGCGCGTGGGATAGCCTCCGCTGGAATCATGGGTCGAAAACGGGTTGTAAATGGGATAGGGCAGGGCAGAAAAATCTCCGTTCCGCATCGCGGCCGTGGGAACGGTCGCGAGAGTGGAATCTGTCTCCGGCTGCCGCAAACCCTCGTAAGCCGCGAAGAAGAACAGGCGGTTTCTCACGACCGGGCCGCCGAAATTTCCGCCAAACTGATTGCGATGGAAAAGCCCTTTTGCCGCTCCGAAGTGCCCATTAGACCAGGAATTCGCATCCAGCGCGGAGTTACGCATGTAGTCGTAAACCTCGCCGTGGAACATGTTGGTGCCGCTCTTAGTGACTAGCGTGACCACGCCCGCCCCGGATCGCTCGTATTGGGCATCGTAAACATTTTGTACGATCTGCTGCTCCTGCACCGCGTCATTGGTGGGAGAAACCAAAAGACCTCCCCAATCGACCGCGGTCGAGGGCGCGCCATCAATCAGAATTTGCGCATTTCCGGTCCGCCCACCGTTAATGCCGAACATACTTGCATTCTGATCGAAGCTACCGGAGCGCGACGTCATCCCGCTTTGCCCCTCGGTGGTGCCGGCTAATGCGAAGACGAAATTGAGGGGACTGCGATAGCTATTGGGTAATGATTCGATCAGATGAGAGTCGAGAGTCGCGAGATTAGTGGCAGATTGCGTGTCGAG
This sequence comes from Acidobacteriota bacterium, assembly GCA_003223595.1. Classification (GTDB taxonomy): domain Bacteria; phylum Acidobacteriota; class Terriglobia; order Terriglobales; family Acidobacteriaceae; genus Sulfotelmatobacter. The sequence continues at coordinate 8,283 of QHVR01000036.1, read as the reverse complement.
CAGTACCGCTTCGGCGGTGACGTCGACCCGTTGCTCCGTCCCCCCGACTACAAGCGGCAAATTGATACTCGCGGCCGTATTCGCCCGCAGCTGTGATCTCATAAGTTGCCGGAAGGAGATTGTCAAACTTGTACGATCCTACGGCACTGGATATGGCGTCCCTAACTTCATTGGTACCCATGTTGCGCAGGTGAACTTTTGCTCCGGGTACGGCGCTGCCGCTGGGATCTGTAACCACACCAGCCAGGGACGCCGAAAACGTCTGCGCGAAGGAGCTTGGAAGGCTCGCTGAAAAGAGAATGACCGTAATCGTTAACGACACTAGTAGCTGGAGCCTGAACTTCACTGCGGCACCTCGGTAAGTACGTATGGGAAGGAAAGTGATTGAAACTTATCGAAGTTTGAGGCTAGCGAGTGTCCGTTGTCAAGACTTTTTGCTCTTTATTTCGAAGTTCGGTCGAGGTGACATCCTCCAAATGGCCTATGTAGCGGCCCTTTTGCGGCGTGATTCCTCGTTCGTTAGTGCTTTGCGGTAGAGTTCGTCCAATTGGTTCAGTGTTTCGCGGGAGGATATCTGAGCTCCGAGAAATCGACCAACTATCGTCAACGCCTTAATCTGAAAATATTCGAAACCGGAAAAACGTGGACGCAACCACGCGTTTTGGAGCACGGGAAGCGTCGCCGCAAAATAGCTATTGGTTAACTTATTGGCATGAGCGTCCAGCCACGCTGCGTTACTGGCGGGCTGTCCTCCAGATTCGACATACAAAGTCCGTTGGCACTCTTTCCCGGTAATCCAGGAAACATATTCAAGCGTAAGGTCGAGATGCCTGCAGCTTGCCGAGACGGCGACGCCGGCTCCTCCTAGAGTCGCCCCCACAGGTCCCCTTCCGCTGGAAGGTATGGGAGCGAATGAAACCAACTTAGAGCGATATCCAAGGCGGGCGTAATTTGAATAGCCGAAAGCTAATGGGCAGTAGGCAATGTCGTCAGAGGAACTCATCCTCTCCCAGATTGCGATGGGATTCGCTGCCAGCGCTCCCTCAAACGAGTGCTCGGACAGGATACGCAGGCGCTCCAGAGCTTGCTGGCCAATCTCTGTTCCTACCACTTGTTCGCTTCCATGAAAAGGAGGTTCGCCGAGGTTGGCACAAACTGTGAAGAAGCACATGAGCGAGTCCAGTGGCGATAAAGCCGGACTCACAAAACCGCGCCGGAACTTGGCGAGGCTTAATACCTCTTCCCATGTTTGCGGCACCGTGAAGCCATTCGCTTCCAGGAGGTCAGCCCGGTACCCGGCAACTTGAGCGGCAGCATCCACCGGCAGAGCCCATTGGTGACCTTCGAAGTAGTAGCTGCGATAAGACGCGCCAACACTGTCCCGCTCAAGTTCGTGGAGTTGAACCGGCGTGAAGTGCTCGTCGAGCGGAAGGAAGCATTGTTTCTGTGCAACCTGGCCCATGTAAGGATGATCGATGATCACCAGATCGTAGTTATCCGCGAGAACCTGGACAGTACCCTCGCCGAATTCCTGCAAGCTTCTAGCTTCCCATTCAATCGTGAGCTCCGAGTGTTCTTTGCAGAAATGTTTCGCGGTAGCCAGCAAGGGCGCCAGCCCGCGATCATGCTTCCATGTCATTCCCCGCAGAGTTTTCGACTTACCCTGCATTTTCTGCGATTACTCCGTCGCGCGAAAATTTTTCGATATCTCCATCCGCATATCCGATCTCTTTCAGGATCTCTCGACTGTGCTCGCCCAGTAAGGGCGGTCTCTTAACGCTGGATGGAGAACGGCTGAATCGTATCGGCGGCCCAATGGTCCGAAACTGCTTCACCTTCGGGTGATCAAAACTGGCGACAATCTGGTTATGCCGCACCTGTGGGTCGCTCTCCATGTCTGGAAACGTATTGACCGGAGCTGCCCAGATGTCTGCCTCCAAGAAGATCTCCATGAGCTCAGCCGTGGTCTTGCGGGCAAACCCCGGCTCCAGCTTTCGCTTCACCTCATCGCGGTTCTCCAGCATATTTCGCGAGTCATTGCCTTCGAATCCGTCTATTCCGACCAGTTCGGCAACTTTCCCGAGGGGCATCATGGCCACGACCATGTATCCGTCGCGCGTTTTGTAAACACCCATGGGAGCGCCCACACAGGGATGCCCAATGCCGGCCGCACTTCGCTCCGGCTCTGAACGAGTATTCATATACAGAGTTGCTTCTTGCGTGGCCAAGCTTAAAACCGAGTTCAGCAGGTTGATATCAATTCGCTGTCCCTCAGCTGTGCGGTCCCGATGATATAAGCCTGCCAAGATTGCGCTGACGATGTGGAAAGAAGCAGTGATGTCCGCAATCCCCATGCCTACCGGAGTTGGAGGATCGCCGGCCTTACCGTTTAAGTAGAGAACTCCTGCCATGGCTTGCGCCAACAAATCCTGGCCGGGGCGCGTGACGTACGGCCCGTCCTGACCCCAGCCACAACTTGCGCAATAGATCAGTTTGGGATGGATGCTGGAAAGAAACCCATATCCAAGCCCCAGGCGATCCATAACTCCGGGTCGAAAATTCTCGAGCAAGACGTCACTGGATCGGATGATTTTCAGCGCGGCCTCTTTGCCGTGCGGATCTTTCAGGTTCAGCGCGATACTTCGTTTTCCGCGATTGAAGGTGAGAAAGGACACGCTCTCGCCGTTGATGTAGGCGTCCTTCAGCGACCAGTTCCGCTGCCAATCCCCGTGGAGCGGTTCAATCTTGATTACATCCGCGCCCATATCGGCCAGCATCTGGGTGGCATTTGGTCCTTGAACGAGTTGACTGAAATCGGCGATTCGCAGTCCTTGTAACGCTCCACTCAATGGTTTCTCCTCTAGATTCAGATGGTAGACTTCGCGAGTTCAGCATTCGCCTGCGAGGCCTGCAACTCGCGCATCAAGCCCGCCTCGGCAGTAAGAATGCGTTGAATCATCGCCAGCCGGTCGCGGCCGGGCACAAACTCAAGCTGCCGGATTCCAAAGGGATCAACCTCTTCCCGGATCAGGCGCAAATCGCCTTCCGATGGCGCTTCAGTCTGCGGCAGCGGTTCCGCAATCAGAAAATCCCCACCGGTCTGAGCTTTAGTCTTATCGAGCGAAACGCCGGGATGAATGCTCAGGAGACGGAAGCGCTTTTGTTCAGGATCCAGTTCAAACATTCCAAGGTCGCTGATGAGGCGCACCTTCCCCGGTTGGAGCCCGGCTCCTGTTCGTTCCTCGTCAGTGAGCAATCCACGCGATGCCGTGCAAAAGTCGACTGCGTCAATGAATCGTTCTGGTGAGTGCCGCGTAAGATACAAGACGAAATTCTGGTGCAGGTTTGATACGTCTGCCATGCCGCCCTGCCCGGGCAAGCGAAGCAATTTGCCTTTACTTTTAATCCACGCATTATTGGTGCGGCCATGCACATCAACCTGAGCAACGGTGATTACCTCGTGCGTGATGCGGCCTTGCTGGTAGTACCAATGATAAGTTTCATCACCTCCCCAGCAAACTTTTGCGCTGCCGAACTCGAGCGGCTCCGCCAATGTGAGGGACATCGGGTGGAAGTCAATATCGATGAACCCCCCGTTAAGAGCGATGATGGTCAACTCGGGCGCATGAGTCTTCTTGGCCAGCAAATAAGAAACCATGGCCAGCGGCGAAACGGAGCCTACCGAGCAGATACTTGAATTGTCGTATTCGCGGGATAAGCGGACGGCCATGAGTTCGTCGATCGTCCACGGCGAGCCCGAGGAACTGCTTTTGTGACGTGACACAAGGGCTGGCGTGAGAGCTGAAGTACGAGTGCTGGCGCAGGTTGAAAGAAACGCCCGTCTGGGCGCATCGGGCACACCTCGCACACCAGTTTTCTGTTGCTCAGGTTGAGAGGACGTAACACCGTGCGTCTTCGAACTGCGCCGGCTCTGTTCGCTTTCGACGTAACGCAACAGCTGCTGATAATCGGTCGAGTAATAGGGCAGACAAGAGGTGGGATACGCTCCCCATGGAACTCTCGCGACAGCAGTCACAAATTGTTTGGGCAAGATAAACGCGCGTGGCGCTTCCAGTATGCCGGGATCTACGATTTCTTCGACCGTGACCAGAACTTTCTCGGCTGCACCTAGAAGACTAAGATCAAAGCCTCGGGCGCCTTGGATTTCAACATTGCCGGCACTGTCCGCGCGCTGCGCATGCAATAGCAGTACATCGATATCAAGCCGACGAGCCTGCCCCAGCGGTTCGCCAGAAAATACCGAGGAACTTTGCTGCCAGAATGTTCCCGTCTTCATCAGATCCGAGCCAACGGGAATTTGAAACGGCATTTCCGGCAGATTGAAGTGCGCCGCATGGAGGGCCTGCGCCATGGCCAAAGCAGTCCACTCTTCAATTTCAATCCTGTTGTTCTCCAGCGCTTCACGGAACCTGGGCGCAAGCCCGAAAATATCCAGGCTGGAAAAGCAAAATATCAGCTTGCGGACAGCATTAGCTTCGAGAAATAGTTCGAGCGGCAAGCCGCCGCCCCAACTGGTGAACACAAAATCTTTTTTCCCAAATGCCAGGATTCGCCGGATGAGAGCAATGGGTAGACGCGAAAGATGCACTCCCCCGATGCCCAATCGGATGCCATGGGGAACAATCTTTGCCAATTCATCCAAAGTCACGATTTCAGCCATGCTCGAACCTTACACGGAGGATTCTCATTCTGGCAGGACTGAACAGGAGACGCCGCCATCAATAGAAAGGCACTGCCCCGTGATCCAGGAACTCTCATCGCAGGAGAGGAACAGCGCGCCCCACGCGACGTCGATGGGCTGACCAATTCTGCCTAACGGATGCATCCGGTCCCAGGCGCGGCGCAGTTCGGCAGCATTGGGGACACGTTCGAGCACCTGAACATTCATTGGAGTTTCAACGGTCCCGGGGGCGATGCAGTTCACCCGAATTTGATGTTTCGCGTATTCCCGTGCCATCTGGCGCGTCAAGCTGATTACGCCGCCTTTGCTGGCCGCATAGTGGGGATATCCAGGAAAGCCAAACAATCCTTGCACCGAAGTGATGTTTACGATGGAGCCGCGCTTGGCCTCCATCATTCCGGGCAATACGTGCTTTGCACACAGAAACATGCTGGTTAAGTTGACCGATAAGATGCGGTTCCAATCGGCCAAGTCGAGAAGGTGTGCCGGGGATTCGTGCGCAATTCCCGCCACGTTCGCCAGCACATCGACGGAGTGTCCAAATTCTTTTTCCCCGGCCGCGATCGCTGTTTTCACTTCGGCTTCAACGCTCACATCCGTGCGCTGAAAAATGCACTGCGCCCCCGTTGCGCGAATCTCTTCCGCAGTTGCGGTTCCAGCTTGAGCATTGACATCGGCCGCAATGACCCTGGCCCCTTGCTGTGCAAACAGCAAGGCAATGCCTTTTCCAATTCCCATCGCGGCGCCGGTTACCAGCGCCACGCGGCCTTTGAGACGCACAGGTCCCTCCTTGTCATTAGGCTGAAGGACAGAACTATCACACCCGGCGATCATTGTTCAACGAACAATCCAATAAACCTTGCGAGCTACAAAGAATTCGTCGGCATATTTCCAAACATTTGCACCTGCGTTGATTGACAGCGCATTGCACGGGGTACTATACAAGTCTCTCGTCTGAACCCCAGAACCGCAATGATGCCATCCGCAGTTTTTCTTATCGCATCCTCGGGCGCCGCAACACTGGCGTTGGGTGCGGGCGTACTCAACGGAAGTTTCGCGACGCCAACCCGTTTCATGAATCGCTGGCAATGGGAAAACGTCTGGGCTCTTTGGGCAGTGTTGGCGATGTTCGTGCTTCCGTGGATAGTAGCTCTGGCCACCGTGCCGCACTTGTTTGCCACATATCAGACGGTGGAAGTCCGGCATGCGCTTCTGCTGGTAATCGCGTTCGGCGCCGGCTACGGAATCGCCGCCATTTGTTTTGGGCTGGGCGTGGAGGCGATCGGCATTGCCCTGAACTTTGCAATTGCGCTGGGAACGGCCACTGCGGTGGGCTCGGCAATCCCGCTCTTCTGGTTTCACGCGGCGTCGGTTTTTACGCAGCAGGGATATCTAATTGAAACCGGCATAGCCGTCATTGTGATCGGCATTGTGTTGTGTGGAATAGCAGGGCGTTCTAAAGAGCGAGATCAAGCCAGAAAGTTGAGCGAAGCAAAGGGTCCGGCTTCGTCCGGCTTCGCGAAAGGGCTCGTTTTGGCGCTAGTTGCTGGAGCCGGGTCTGCGTTGCAAAATTTCGGACTTGCTTTTGGAGTACCGCTTCTTCATCGCGCTGCTGAATTGGGAACTCCACAGAGCTTTCAGGCGAATGTGATCTGGGCACCCCTGCTCACAGCGACGTTAATTCCATATTTGCTGTTCTGTGGCCGGCTCTGGAAAAAGAATCACAGTTGGAATCTTTTCTTCGCGCCAAAGACGGCAAGGTACTGGTGGTTCGGTCTAGTCATGGGCGCACTCTGGTTTTCGGATGACAGACATGGGGCCGGTTTTGGGATGGCCGCTTTTCATGTCTGCAATCATTCTCACATCTAATGTATGGGGACTCGCGGTTGGCGAGTGGAAAGGCGCAAGTCGCTCATCTCTCATCACGATGTTTGCTGGCTTGGCGGGCCTAATTCTGGGCTTTTGCATTTTGGCCTGGTCTTCTCGTCTGGCTTAGATTTGCAGGTCTTCAATATGAAAAGCGATCAACAGCAGCAGGGTTCCGGAAAACAGGCAGCGATCGAGGTTGTCGCGGACTACGAAGACTTGTGCGGCGAAGGTCCACTCTGGGACGACATCTTATCGATACCTGTGGAACGAGTGCAGGCATGAGTTCGTGCAGAAAGGATTTCAGGTCAACGGATGGACCATGCAGGAAAGCGACGGTTTTGTCGTGACCAATAGCTCGGGAATATGGCTATGGAATCCACCAGCAGAGCCGATCCTGCTAGCTTCGGAACTGGATGGCAAAGATTGCGTGATGAATGACTGCATTGCCGACCCTGAAGGGCGCGTTTACTCCGGGTCGTACCACTACAATCCCACCGGGGTTGCCGCGCCGAGTTATCTCTTTCGAATTGATACGGACGGTTCCGTGCACGTGGCGGACGAGGGCATTCAGTTTTCAAATGGACTGGCGTTCTCAGCCGATTGCAACACATTGTATTTTTCAGATTCAGTTGCGCGCTGTATCTATTCATACAACTGGGAGAGAGAAACCGGGAACCTGTCGAACCGGCGCGTCTTCGTTCGAGTTCCCCGGGAACACGGCTTTCCTGATGGGTTGACCGTGGATGCGGAGGGCTTTGTCTGGTGTGCGCAGTGGTTCGGCGCACGGATTACACGTTATGATCCCGACGGAAAAGTGCAGCGTGTTGTGACGTTTCCGGCGACGCAGACTTCATCGCTCGCGTTCGGTGGACCGGATCTTGACACAATCTTCGTCACCTCGGCTGGGTTGAGCAATATGCTTGCGGAAGCACCACGTGGATACGATCCAGACAAAGTGTTGGTTGGCGGAAGGCTCTACCGGATGAGATCCGACGTCCAGGGAAGAAGGGAATACCGCTCGCGAATCCGGATGGATGCTCGTTCCGCCCCACCATAAAGAATCGATTGCGGAACAGATGTTGAGGGCCACGCCAGGGACGGAGTTGAACCGCCGACACCAGCCTTTTCGGCGCTAAGTTATGCTCTGTTTGAAACAACTTAAGTGACTTCAGGTGGCCGCCTAAGTACTTGAGAAGTCGTGAGAGACCGGAGAATCGTGAACGGTCGAGTGTTCGGAATGCCCTCGCCAATCATTATATTGGTGATTCCAACTGGCCGGATTCAGTCGAACACTCGAAGCACCAAGACTTTCGAACGTCTACATGGGCACACTAGCGTAATGCCCCGCTCGCCGTGGCGGCTTTGGCACGCTTGCGCTGACCGGAGCCTATAAAGGTTCCGGCCAGCCAAACGTCCAAGAAATCTCAGTTTGTCTAAAGCGAGCAATCTTGTACAGAATCGTTTGGGTACGATGTGCCATGGTTGATGTTGTAGAGTCAGTACGCGGAGTTTCAATCATGTCCTTCGCGCCGCATCCGTTTCTCGCCGGGGTTCGCAGTCTGTTTGCTTTCTTAGCCGCATCCCTGCGGAAGCTCCTCAAGCTCCAACGCCATGCTGGCGACTTCGCGTCACAGCGGGTCTGCCCGTTTTGCGGACTCATTACACCTCGTCACGAAAGATGTTGTTTGGAATGCGGCGGGACCTTCAAAGCA
>QHVR01000696.1 GCA_003223595.1 Acidobacteriota bacterium | reverse complement strand
GATGGAGGAATAATGATGCCTGCCTCTCCCTGGATCGGCTCAACCAGGAACGCACAGGTGTTCGGTGTAATAGCCTCACGGAGCGCCTGAGCATCGGCGTAAGGAATGATCTTGAACCCCGGCGTGAACGGCCCAAAGCCGTCGCGATACTGTTCGTCCGTCGAGAAGCTCACGATGGTGACGGTGCGGCCATGAAAGTTGTTGGCGCACACAATGATCTCGGCTTGCCCGTCGGGAATGCCTTTGACCTTGTATCCCCATTTGCGCGCCGCTTTGATAGCCGTTTCCACGGCTTCGGCACCAGAGTTCATGGGCAGCGCCATATCGAATCCGGTCAGTTCGTGCAGGTCGCGGTAGAGCAGCGGCAACTGGTCATTGCGGAACGCGCGTGACGTTAACGTCACTTTGTGCGCCTGCCCGATCAGAGTTTCCAGAATGCGAGGATGGCAGTGCCCCTGGTTCACTGCCGAATACGAGGCCAGGCAGTCGAGATAGCGCTTGCCCTCCGTGTCATATACCCAAACGCCTTGTGCGCGCTCGATGACTACGTCGAGAGGGTGGTAGTTATGGGCTCCGAACTGTTGTTCCAGTTCGATCAGTTCCTGGGCGGTAGTAGTTTCCATCACTGGCATGCGGTTCTCTCCTGAGAGATTTGGTTATGAATTCTGGTCCAGCAACATCGTTAGCAACGCCATGCGCACATATAGCCCGTTGGCGGCCTGGCGGAAGTAGAGCGCCCGCGGGTCTTGATCCACCGACTTGTCCAGTTCGACCGTGCGCGGCAGCGGGTGCAAGATCAAGGCGTCGGATTTCATTTTTGCCAGCAGGGCGGAATCGATCCCGTAACGCTTCACCCCGTGCGTGTCGGATACGCGTTCGGGACGGATTCTGGTCTGATAAATGACGTCTGCTTCGCCGATCACGGCTTCGACATCGGATTCGAGTTCGTAGCGCACTCCCCGCTCGTCCAGGTAGTCGAGGATGTCCGGCTTCATCTGCAGTTCTTGCGGGGCCACGAAGAAAATTTTTACGCGGTCGAACTTCGCCAGCAGGTAAGCCAGCGAGCGCGCGGTGCGGCCGCGATCCAGTTCTCCGATCATGGCCACGCTGAGTCCGGTGAGCGGCCGTTCCCGGTAAATGGTGTACAGGTCGAGCAAGGCCTGCGTGGGGTGCTGGCCGCCTTCGCCATCTCCGGCATTAATCACCGGGATAGGGGAAACATCCGCCGCTCGCTGTGCCCCTCCGGCCTGGGGATGCCGCACCACAATCACATCGGAGTAGTTGGCGATAATGCGGATGGAATCTTCGACTTGCTCTCCGGCGACTTCGGACGAAAATGCCGAGGCCTGCTCGGTGGAAAGGACTTTGCCTCCCAGCCGGTACATCGCAGATTCAAAGCAGAACCTGGTTCGCGTTGAGGGCTGGTAAAAAAGGTTCGCCAGGATCTTGTTCTGATATTCGAGCGTGCCGCCGCGAGCCACAACGCGTTCCATGCCGCGGGTTCGCTGAAACAACTCCATCAGCAGTGGCAGCGTGAATTGCTGCGATTCGATTAGGTGTTTCAATTTCGAGGTCTCAGGCACGCGCGATGCATCGGCCGGCTTCCATGCAGTGACATTCGAACTCGCCATCTATCCTCCTACAGAAATTTCTGGCGCCAGCGCCTTGTCCATCGACAGGTCTGACTGCGGGGTGATATGCGTCCCCATGGTCCCGGCAACCGCTTGTGATCACAACTTCTTTTCCGCCCGCTTTGAGAAAGCGCAGCGCGGACTCAACTTTTGGCCCCATGTTGCCGGGAGGGAAATGTCCAGCCTTGTAGTGAGCCTCCAGTTCGGGCGCTGATACGTTCCGCAACTTCTCTTGGCTTGGTTTTTTGTAGTCGAGGTATACGAAGGGAATGTCAGTCGAGATGGCAAACGTGTCCACGTGCAACTGAGACGCCAATAACGCGGAAGCGCGATCTTTATCGATGACTGCCTCCACACCTTTCAGTTCACCGTCATGGCGAATCACCGGGATGCCACCGCCTCCGCATGCAACAACCAGAATTCCCTGGCTCATCAGGGAGCGAAT
>QHVR01000695.1 GCA_003223595.1 Acidobacteriota bacterium | reverse complement strand
TGACCCGCCCACAGCGAGTGTCAGCAGCGCGAACCATATGACCGTAAGACGCTGGTTGGAGGGCACATCGAACAACAGCAAGAGGCTCAGACCCCCAATGGCGCAGATTGTCCGGCTCAAAAAGCGAAATACCGGGGCAGTGAAATCGGCCGAGTCTTTCAGTTCCTTACCTACATCGACAGGCGTATTCAAATTGCGGAAGAGCCGCTCTCGTGCCGGCCAGTCTCCCCGGTCCAGCAGCATGCTTAGGAAGAAGACGCTGAAAGACGATGGGATGATAATCGTCACCTGCTGAATGAGAGTCCAGTGATAGACAAACGCTCCAAGAATTCCGAGAACCAGTCCCGTGGCAAACGAACCCAGACCTGACCAGTGCGGCGTGCGACGCACAGCAAGGCCCAGCAACGCGGGAGGACCGTAGGCCAGCGACATCAATGTATTGAAGGTGAGCATCACTTGAAAGACGCTTTGCCCGCTCGCCGCCATCATCACCGCAATCACGATGGTCGCTCCCCCAATCAAAAATGTTGTGATCCATCCCACGACCAGTTCGCAACAACGCCTGGTACATATCCTTGGTAAGAATGGCGGATTTGAGATTGAACTGAGCTGACAGATTTGCCATGGTCGCGCTGAACATGGCGGCGAGCATCACTCCGATCAGGCCGTGAGGAAGCAGGGTCAGGCTTGCGACCGCGTAAGCAGCTTCGCTCGGTTTGGGTAAAGCCGCTCGCAGAGACGGCAGCACCGGATAGATGACTCGCATCGTCATGGGCGGAATAAACCAGATGAATGCTCCGGCGAAAAACAATACGCTGCACAGAAGCGCAATCTTCCGCGCCGATCGTTCGTCATCCACGCTGAAATAACGCTGGGCCATCGCGCTGGTGTTGTAGCCAAACGAAACCATGATCGTCCACGAAGCCAGGTAGAACCAGCCAAACTCGCCCGACCAATGAATCGTCTTCATTTCCGGCGGCAGCGCATGCACAAGGCCTGCGACACCCCCTACTCGAAGCAGCGACATGACGACGAGAACCAGGCAAAACGGCATCAGGATGGACGCCTGCAAAAAATCTGTCACCACGACGGCCCACAATCCGCCGAGCACACAATAGAAGACGATGAGCGCACCCGCTCCAACGATCGTCCAGGTCACAGGAAAACCGCACGCGGCCGAAACAAAGAGGCTCAAGCCGAACAAAGTACTCGCGCTCGTGAATAACTGAAAAACGATTGTGGTCCAGGAAAAAACCTGGTGCGTCGCGAGATTGAAGCGTCCCGCCAGGTACTCCATCACGGTGGTGATGCGGCTCCGCCGCCATCGTTCGGCGAAAATGAAATAGCCCAGCAAAAAACTCAACGCATTCCCGATATACAACCCGGTGGCTGCGATTCCTGAACGATACGCAACACCCGCAGCGCCCGTGAAAGTCCAGGCGCTGAAGCCCGACATGAAGCAACTGAGTCCGGCTACCAGCCACGGGATGCGGCTCCCCCCGCGGAAATACTCGGCAGCACCCCGGTTGAAGCGCAGAACGTAGAAGCCGACTCGCACCATGAGCAGCGCGTAAAGGACGATTACCAGGTAGTCGGTGCGGTTGGCGGTACTCATCGAGGAATCACGCCCTTCTTTATACTTTGTTTTCTCCGACAAGGGAAAGAAAAGAAGTACTGAAAGAAAGAGAACGAAGTACTGCGGTGTTATACTCGCATCCTCATGGCGCGTCCTGGTCTGCTGGTCAGTGCCCCGCGGCACCTGTTTGAATCGTTCTTTTCCCCAATGGAAAGAAAGCGGCTCGACCGGGCATTCATGTGGGAAAGGATCGAAGCTGACACAATTACCCGTAAATTCCGGCAGAGACTGCAAACGGCCGATGCGTTGATCACTACATGGGACAGTCCTCGCTTTGACGAGAATTTACCGCAATTAGCTCCCCGCCTGCGCATCATCGCGCATTGCGGAGGCGAAGTGAAGTCGCGCTTCGCTCCAAAACTCTTCCCAAGTCTGACGATCACCAATGCTGCCGACCCCATGGCCCGCGCCACGGCCGAGATGGGCGCTGCCCTGCTCCTTTATTGCGCGCGCAACATCGACTTCTATCGCACTGCACTGCGACGAAAATCAAACCGCATCTACGAGCAGGTACACGTTCACGGCTCGCCAGAGTCGATGGTCGGCCGCACCGTTGCCATGATTGGCTTCGGACGAATTGGACGTGCTCTGGTCGATCTGATGCGCGGCTTCGAACTAAATTGGCTGGTGCATGATCCTTATGCCAAACGAGCCCTGGTGCGAAAATATCCCGTGCGTTTCGTGAGCCTGAAAGAACTCCTGCCCCAAGCGCATCTGCTGGTTCTGACCGCGGCATTGACCGTTGAAACTCATGGGATTCTCGGACCCAGAAATCTCGCAGCTCTTCCTGACGGCGCGACCGTCATTAACATCGCTCGTGGAGGCTTGATCGACCTCAACGCTCTGCGGAAAGAAGTGCGCGCTGGACGTCTATGCTGCGCTCTCGATGTGACCGATCCCGTGGAACCGCTCAGTGTGAACGATCCGCTGCGCAGTATGCCGGGTGCGATCGTCACGCCGCACATTGCCGGCAGCGGACTCCACGTGCGGCAGGAGATCGCGCGCGTGGTACTGGACGATCTGCAAAAGTTCTTCCGCGGCGGCCAAGTTGCGAATCGCGTCACAACGGCTATGCTCGAGCGGATGACGTAGGAATGAGGAGCATGCCGCAGATCATTCAGCTTGCGGCCGATTCCGGCTACGACGGCATCGAACTGCGATTTGTCGAGGGAGAAGATTCCCTCTGGAAGCTCGCCGCCTTCTCCGCAACTCAAATGGCAGAGACCAGGCGAGCATTGATTGACCACGGGCTGGCGATCGCCTGCGTGGATACGAGTTGCCGGTTTCACTCTCCCGATGCGACGCAACGTGACGCTGAAATCCAGGAAGCAGAACGCATGTCGGATGTGGCCGCCGAACTTGGCGCGCCCGGAATCCGCGTTTTTGGAGACACTATCCAGCCCGGCGCCGATCGTAATTCAACTCGCAAATGGATCGCTGAGTCGATTCGAAACCTGGCAGATCGGACTGAGCCGAAAGGTGTGCAGGTGTGGCTCGAAACTCATGGTGATTTCGTGGCGGCTGGTGAAACCGCGGCAATTCTGAGGCAATGTAGTTCGCCCTGCATTGGAGTTGTATGGGATCCCGTCAATAGTCTGGTAGCCACCGGCGAGCCACTCGGACAGGGGACGGCGCTGCTGGGATCGGCGATCCGCCATGTTCACGTAAAAGACTTTCAGCGTTGCGCCGACGGCGTCCAATATGTTCTCACTGGCCAAGGTGCCTTTCCATGGCAGGACTTGAGCACCGCGCTAAAACAGCTGCGATATGACGGCTTTGTCTCTTTCGAATGGGAGAAGAAGTGGCATCCGGAATTGGAGGACGCTACTATCGCCGTGCCCCATTTTGCGAAGCAGTTTGCCAAGGTATACGTGAATGGCTGAGCAGGAAACGCTGCGGACCATGCGAGCCGAAGATGTTCCTGCGGCCTTCCACTTGTCTGCGCAAGCAGGTTGGAATCAGACGGAAGAAGACTGGCGCACGCTGCTCGAACTCGCTCCGAAAACTTGTCTTGCCATCGAGGTCGACGGGCAACTGGCGGCGACTACAACTCTGCTGTGCTATGGCCGGCGATTGGCATGGATTGGAATGGTCCTGACCAGGCTCGAGTTCCAGCGGCGCGGCTTTGCCAAGAGATTGTTTCGTGAGGCCCTGGAGCGCGCGGACCGAATGGGGCTTGAAACTATCAAGCTTGATGGTACCGAACAAGGACAGCCTCTCT
>QHVR01000035.1 GCA_003223595.1 Acidobacteriota bacterium | reverse complement strand
GGCGATCGCGCAGCCGCATTTGACGAACTGGCGCGCTATTACGCGGATGTATATGGCAATGGGCGCGACGCATACGCCATCCCTGCAGGGGCGTTGAGTGACCCAGTAAAACAGCGCCAGATGGCGACATTCTTCTGGTGGACCGCATGGGCGGCGAGCACCAACCGGCCGGGCCAGGACGTCACCTATACGCAGAACTGGCCGCATGAAGAGTTGGTCGGCAACCGTCCGACTGGCGGAACGATTGTCTGGAGCGTGATCAGCTTCGTCCTTCTGCTGGCCGGAATTGGCGGGATGGTCTGGTATTTCGGTTCCCAGGACCATCGGTCCTCGCCGGATCCCATGCCCAAACGCGATCCTTTGCTGGGATTGCAGCCAACACCATCGCAGAAAGCAACGGTGAAGTATTTCTTCGTGGTGGCTGCGCTATGGGTAGTGCAGGTTGCATTGGGAGCAATCGCGGCGCATTACGGTGTGGAAGGCGGTGGGTTCTACGGCATCCCTCTAGATAAGTGGTTGCCGTACTCCATCGCGCGAACGTGGCACTTGCAGATCGGTATCTTCTGGATCGCTACTTCGTGGCTGGCCACTGGGCTGTACATCGTGCCCGCGGTTAGCGGCGTAGAGCCTAAGGGACAGCGCCTTGGAGTCAACGCCCTCTTTATCGCCGTGGTGGCCGTAGTCGTTGGCTCGCTTGCCGGCGAGTGGCTGGGCATCCAGCAAAAACTCGGGAACCTGTGGTTCTGGTTCGGATCACAAGGGTATGAGTACGTCGACCTGGGCCGTGTCTGGCAAATCCTGCTCTTCGTCGGCCTGACGTTCTGGTTGTGGTTGATGTGGCGCGGATTGAGGCCTGCGCTGGCGCGCCGCGACGAGAACTACTCGCTACTGATGTTGTTTCTGATCTCCAGCATCGCAATTCCTCTCTTTTACGCAGCCGGGTTGATGTACGGACAACGCTCTCCACTGATCACAGCGGAGTATTGGCGCTGGTGGGTTGTGCATCTGTGGGTGGAAGGGTTCTTCGAAGTCTTCGCCACCGTGGTCATCGCATTCCTGCTGACCAGGCTCAAACTGCTCTCGGTTGCGACTGCGACGCGAGGCGTTCTTTTCTCGACTGTGATCTATCTCTCTGGAGGGATCATCGGAACTTTTCATCACCTGTACTTCACGGGAACTCCGAACGCAGTGCTGGCCCTCGGGGCAATCTTCAGCGCGTTCGAAGTTGTGCCCCTGGTTCTTATCGGCTTCGAGGCGTGGGAGAACATTCGTTTGTCTCGCGGGACGGCTGACAATCCCTGGATTAGCGCCTATAAATGGCCTATCTACTTCTTCGTGGCCGTGGCGTTCTGGAATTTCGTGGGCGCGGGTCTGTTCGGGTTCATGATTAATCCTCCCGTCGCCCTTTACTATGTGCAGGGGCTGAATCTCACTCCGGTTCACGGGCACACCGCGCTGTTCGGCGTGTACGGCATGCTGGGACTGGGGTTGATGCTGTTCTGCCTGCGGGCTCTCCGTCCAGGGTTGATGTGGAAAGATCGCCCCTTGGCCATTGCTTTCTGGTCCATCAACATTGGACTGGCAGCGATGGTCCTGCTGAGTACATTGCCCATTGGTCTGGCGCAAGCCTGGGCGTCGGTCGAGGTCGGCACCTGGTACGCGCGATCCGCCGAATTCCTCCACACGCCGATGTTGACTCGATTGCGGTGGATGCGGATGTTAGGCGACACGCTGTTTGCGTTTGGAGCTTTGGTGCTGGGATGGTTTGTTCTCGGACTAGTCACCGGTCATTCTTTCGATCGAGGAGCGAGGGTGCTCGAAGAAGGAGAATACACTCCGCACGAACCAGAGCTCGTCCACCAGGGCGACTGAAGAGTGGGGCATCAGCGCCCCATACATAACTGGGGGTGGACGAGCGTCCACTTAGTAAACGGGCCTGAGCAACGAACCCGGAAACGCCTTATCTACCCCCTTGTTCCTCCGCCTTACCTAGTGTGCGATGTTCTTCTCGATGCGGCGGTCGGGAATCAGCCACATCACCGCGACCAGCACGTAGAAGGCGCCAGCGATCCAGGGTTTGATGAAGGCCAACGGAATCGCTACCGCATACCCAAGGACGGAGACCTTACCCTTCCTATCACTTCCAATGGAGGCGGCCAAAGTTGAATCCGGCCCATGAAGGCGAAGAAGACACTGGGTCAGGATGAAATACGCCACCCCAGCCATCAGCAGAACCATGCCGTACACGGCGAGCGGCCACGCCTGGAAGTGATTCTCGTCCATCCATGCGGTGGTGAACGGAACCATGGAGAGCCAGAACAACAGGTGCAGGTTCGCCCAGAGAGTCACGCCGTTAACGCGTTGCGTAGCGTGGAGAAGATGATGATGGTTGTTCCAATAAATCGCGATGTAAACGAAGCTGAGCGTGTAACTCAGGAAAAGTGGCACCACTGGACGTAGTGCCTGGACGCTTGACCCATGGGGAGGCTTCATTTCCAGCACCATGATGGTGATGATGACAGCAAGAACTCCGTCACTGAAAGCCTCGAGGCGGCTCTTATTCATACCGGACCGTGCGGGAATTGCGGGCTAAGCGATTGGCGGATCGCGTCGAACAAACCTATACCGGAATCACAGCTGTTGTCCAAGTATGGCTGAGTCGCGTGAGGAAGATTGCCTCTGCAGGACTTGGGCAATGATGGCTTGCGAACGTACGCACGTCAGTAACCGCGGGTAACCCCCCACGGTAGTGTGTCCTCTGATAGCAAAGTAGTCATGCCGAATATAGACCTGAGTAACGTGGACTGATGACCGAGGCGTGCCTACCATCTATGGAAACAACATTGTGCGCAGGCGAAGAGGGTCGCTCCGGTGCGCGGAAAGACGAGAGTTTGCGGTGGCTCGAGAAAGCCCCTGCAGACTGGGTTCGGGCAAGACGGTCTTATGAAGCTGGGGAAGAATCGGGGATTTTCGCTGCTGGAGTTGATGATCACGCTGTCCATTGTCTTGGTGATGGCGGGTGTGACCTTTATGGCGCTAATGCCGATGTTCAAACAGAACAAGGTGGATGCTGCGTACGACACGACGCTGTCGGTAATCCGAACCTATCGCAGCCAGGCCATCACCCAGAGCAAGCGCTACATCATCACCTTCACTGCTCCGGGAACGATCCAAGTGCAGTACTGGGGCGTGGGCGTTCCGGTCTCACCGGCGCCGGTGACGGTCGCGACCTACCAGATACCCACTGACATTCAGTTTGCGGTGCAAGCGGGATTTCCAGCCAGCGCACCAGATGGATTCGGCGGCGGCGGAACGGCCATTGATTTTGATCAGGGCATGGGAGTGGGCAGCCAGAACTACGTTATGTTCATGCCGGACGGCTCTTCGCAGGACACGCTCGGCAATTACAACAGCGGCGTAGTGTACCTGACCCGGCCCGGAGATCTGTATAGTTCGCGTGCCGTCTCGGTATTTGGGACCACGGGGCGGATACGCGGCTGGCGGCTTTACGACCAGGCGGGACCGAAATGGGTGCAGCAATGATGCCTGCCGGAACACGCGGAACCGAGCGCGGCTTCACGATCATAGAAGTGATGATCGCGATCGTGATATTGAGCATCGGGATTCTCACCGTGGTCGCGGGTTTTGCGACAGCCATGGCGAGCACTCAGAACGCGCAGCAGAACCTGATCGCCAGGCAGAAGGCGCTCGAGGCTTTGGAGAGCATCTTCACGGCGCGCAACACGCAGCAAATTACATTCTCGCAAATTGCCAACCTGGGCGCGGGCGGGATCTTCGCCGGCGGAGCGCAGCCGCTGTGGAGCGCCGGCAATGATGGCCTGGTAAATACCGCCGACGACCTTCCCTTTGCGGCGCAAGGCGTATGCCCGGCGGGATCGGAGTGCATTACGCTGCCTGGTCCGGACGGAATCCTGGGCACCGCCGACGATTCTCCGATGAGCCTGGGAAACTTCACGCGCCAGATTCAAATCAATCAGGTGCTGCAGGCTGACGGCTCGGTCAACCCGAACTTGAAACAAGTGATCGTGACTGTTAGCTACACCACCACCTCCAATATTCCCCGCAGTTACAGTGTCACGGCGTTGATCTCGGCGTATCGCTAAGGGACGGCAGGAATTATGGAAAGAGCACCAAGAAATCGGGCAAGAGGATTCACCCTGATCGAGTTGCTGGTGGCCATGGCGCTGGGGTTGCTCGTCATGGGAGCGATGGCCAGCCTGTTCAAGACCGGCTTGAACGCCATGATGCTGGTGACGCAGCGCACCGAGACCCAGCAGAATATGCGGGCTGCCATGGACCTGATGGTGAAAGACATCAGCATGGCGGGAGCGGGGCTGCCTTCGGGGGGAATTCAGTTGCCGAACGGCGGCGGGGCGATCGCTTCGAAATTCGCATGTGATCAGGCGGGCACGTGTCACGTTCCGGCGTTCAACTACCCGAACAATAACTACATGTACGGAATTATTCCCGGCTTCAACAACGGGGTGGAGAGCAACGCCGTGGTGGCCGCGGCGCCGCCTCCGGTTATCAATGACAGCATCACGGTGGTTTACGCGGACTACAACTTTCCTTTATGGGAGTACGACATCACCTTCCCAACCCCGGGTAATGGCGGGCTGATCAATGTGGCGCCGAACCCGGCGTTCGTGCCCGCACCACCGCTAGTCACCGCGGCCGGCGGCCTTCAGGCGGGCGATCTGATCATGCTGAGCAACAGCCTGGGAACAGCGGTTGGAGAGGTCACGAACCTCACTCCGGGCAGTGTTACGTTTGCCGATGCCGACGCACTGAATATCAATCAGAACGGCGCAGCGCAGAACAATATCAAGACGATCTCAGGCGGAGCCAATACGGTGGCGTACCGGTTGTTTGCTGTGACGTATTACCTGACCGTTCCCGGCGCTGGCGAGAATCCGCGTTTGATGCGGCAGGTGAACGGGTTAAATCCAGTGCCCGTGGCGGACAACATCATTAACCTGCAATTTGCCTACGACACGTACAACCAGGCAGGCGGCGGTGCGCTCGATGCGAACCAGGCGGATCCGATCGGGGCGGGGGAATCTCCCAATTTGATCCAGAAGATCAACATCGTGCTGATGGGCCAAAGCATTCTCAAGAGCGCGAATAAGTCGCAGAACATGTACCTGGCCACGGCGGTCAGCGCGCGCAACATGGCGTTTCGAAATCGATATCAGTGAGGTTTGGGCAGGAGACAGACGGATGAGACAGGCGAAGAAAAACGGACAAGGTTTTACGCTGATTGCGGCACTGATCATTCTGGTGCTGCTGTCGGGTGTGGCGGCTGGGCTGATGTTCATGGTGTCCAACGAAGCCCGTATGGGCGGCAACGACTTGGAAAACAACCTCGCCTATTACGGGGCTGAGTCGGGCATGGAGAAGCTCACGGCCGATCTGTCGCAGCTCTATACGCAGTCTCAGAGCCCGAGCAACGCGCAGATTCAGAACCTGATCAACTTCCCCCCGGACGCATCCATGGTCAACGGGATGACCTACAACGAGAAGATCACGTATCCCTTCGATGCTAATGGAAACCCCGCGAGCAGTTGGAACACGATTAGTTCCGGCTCGAACCAGGGACTGGGCGCGCAGATTATCCCAATGTCGATGCAGGTGATTGCCACCCGGCCTTCCGGTGCCTCGGTGAACATCACCCGCAAGGTGGAAGTTGCGCTGATTCCGGTATTCCAGTTTGGAGTGTTCTGCGGTTTTGACTGCAGTTACTTTCCAGGGCCGAACTTTGGATTTGGCGGCCGTGTGCACACCAACGGGAATTTGTTCCTGGCAGCCGGTGGGGATTTGGTGTTCAACGACAAAATTGCGGCCTTCAAACACGTCGTGCTGGACCGACTGGAGAACGGCTGGTTGACGGCGTCAGGTTATGGAGGATCGGTTTATGTTCCCACGGCGAGTGGCGGCTGCGCGCTGGTGTTTCCGCCTCCGGGCCCGAATTGCCCGACTCTGACCACAATTGAAGCCAGCTGGACCGGCGGTTTTCCCAACATTTCTGGATTAGAGAACAAAAATTTCGCAACCAATACCGCCCCGCTGAACGGGTTTCTGGTCAACTATACGAACGGAGCGACGAATATGCAGCTGCCGTTTGTGCAGAACAGTTGCACCAGCAATCCTCCGCCGTGTACCGATCCGATCTCGATTGTGCGCAAGCCGCAACTGGGAGAATCGGCGACCAGTGTGCTGGGAAGTTCGCGGTTGTACAACAAAGCGCAGATTCGAGTCCTGCTTGCGGACACGTTGCTAGATCTTCATCCGGGGGCTGCGGACGCCGACGACGTGCAGTTTGTGCCGGGAACGGGGTATCCGATTCCGGCCGTTGCTGGATTGAGGACAACAGCTGGCGCGGCGATCAATGGAAACGAATTCTATGGGCTCGCGAAAGTGGTGCCCGCAACCAATAACTGGGTGGCGCCGCTCGGATATCCGGGATGGACTTCGTATCCGCTGCTCGGGGAACTGACCACTCCCGGCATTCCCAACAATGGCCAGGGCGCCTGGTTGCGAGTGGAGTATATGGACGCCGCGGGCGCGTGGCATGGAATCACGCGGGACTGGCTGGGTTGGAGCTTTAGCCGGCAATATAACGTGGCGCCGAATGGCCCGGGCGCCGATCCTTACAATCCCAACGCGATTTTGATGCTGCAGCAGATGAATCCCGGGGCGACGTCGGCCATTGGCAACCAAAACGCGTTTTATCCCATTAATTTTTATGATGCGCGCGAAGGCGAAATGCGCGACGCCGCCAACGGTTGCGCAGTGAACGGGATCATGAATGCGGTTGAGATCAACGTGGGCAACCTGGCAAGATGGCTGTCGGGGCAGGCACCTTATACGCAGGCCAATGACGCCGGGCTTCTGGTGAATTATACGAACCAGAACGGCTACGTGCTTTACTTTTCCGATCATCGTGGAATGCTGCGCGATCCGAACCCCTCGAATGGAGGCAATACCCCGGCCAACGTGATCAGCGGTGAATCGGGACTGGAGGACGTGGTCAACTCGGGCCAGAATCTGGCTTCGACTTCTCCCGATGGGATTCAGGAGCCGACCACTTATTACACCTACTCCCCGGAGGACGCGGATCAGAACGGGCGCCTCGACAACTGGGGAGCGGCGAACATCGGCAATGGCTTTGGGGTGAACACGGCCGCGCCGCTGAATCCGTACAAGACTACGACGTGCAACACGATCGGGCTCAGCAACGCTGTCTCCGGCGCGCGGCACGTACTGAAGCTGGTTGGCGGCGGAATGAATGCAGGTGTGAGCTACCTGCCACGGCGTCCGGACAACGGGCAGGGCGGCTTTACGGTGGCGTCGGAGAATCCGGTTTACGTCCAGGGCAATTACAACAGTGGACCTTCGGACCCCATGTGGGGAGGCGGAAGCAATACGACTCCACATTCGGCGGCTGCAATTATTGCCGACACCGTAACCGTGCTTTCCAACAACTGGAGCGATGACCTCGGAGGACGCCCGGCAACCACGTCGTATTACCGCATGGCAGTGGCGGCAGGAAAGAATGTTCCGTTTCCGCAGCCCGGCTGGGCAGCCAAAGACTTTGGAACGGACGGTGGATTGCACAACTTCCTCCGCTACCTCGAGAACTGGGGCGGGCAGCAACTGTTCTACAACGGCTCGCTGGTGAGCATGTACTACTCCGAGTACAACACGGGAGCCTTTAAGTGCTGCACCGTGGTCTACAGTCCGCCGACGCGTAATTACTCGTTCGACACGTTATTCCTGAATCCGGCCAACCTGCCTCCGGGAACGCCAACGTTCCAGGACGTGGTGAACCTGAGCTACCACCAGAACTTCACGCCGCAATAAGAGAACGGAAGGGGCGGCCAGGACCCTATCCGTTGGTAACTTGGAGCAAGCGGGCGCGCTGATTATGCTGTGAATTGCGGTAACAGAGCGCCACGAAGGTGTTGGAGGAAGGCTTGTCGCCGGTTGTACAGCACAAAAGAGCGAACCCTCCCGGTCGACGGGCCACCGGAATCACGCGGGGCAGCATGCTGTTTTTTGCCAGCTTCTCCGGGGGGCTGCTAGCGCTGATGCTTGCTTTCCTAGTGCTCATCACGGGCGTGGGACTCTATTCTCTGCTGATCTGGCCGCTCACTTTCTGGGACCTCGCCAATTTGGGATTGGAAAAATACGCCAGCTGGACGGGGACCATCACGGCGTCGGTGTTTGCGGGTGGCGCGTTAGCGGGATATTGGGTCTTCAGCGGCGAGCCCTACAAGCGCAAGCCGCAAGTCCGCGAGCAGCGGGTGCTTACGCGTTCTTCGCGGTAAACGGTAAGCCGCGCAGGAGACCTGGCTTAAGCATTCGTAATGGGAGGACTAGCTCCCACGTAACTTGATAGGCCTATGGTGCAAGGCTAGATTTCTGAGATAGGAACGGCAGGACGACGGAAGTGCGAACATGACCAACTGGAACTCGGTGAAATGGCTGCTTTATCTCGGGCTGTATCTGATTCCAGTTTTCTTGCTGCCTTGGGCGGTCTCGCGCTCCTGGGTGCATCAGCGCGGCGGCACCGTCAGCTATAGTCCGAAACAGCTTTTTGAGCGAGGAGAATTAGGCCTCCTCAGTTTGGTCCTGGCCTGCGGCGGGATCTGGGATGTCCTCCGCTCTACCTTTGCTCCACATACGATTGCAGTCGCATCGGTTCTGCTGGCCATGGGCGGCATCATGGCGATGACCGTCTGGGTGGAGACGTTTTGCCGCCAGCGCAGCGGGACGGATTGGCATCCGCAGCGGGCGTGGCGTGATTCGCGGAGTCTGGCCCTGTTTGTCTTCAGTATGGCCGCGGTGGTCGAGATTCTTTTGGATCGCCTCAGCCGGCTGGGGGCACAATGAGCGCTCCAGCGGTAGCACTGGCAGCCAGGCAAAGCCGGATCGTTGTGGTTCGGTTAGCGGATTCTGCGGAAGTCATCGGGACTCTCTCGCTGATCTACGGCGCGCTGCTTGTCATTTATCCGGTAACGTTCCCCAACCTGATTGTGAAGAGTTGGGAGCGAGGCGAGTTGCTGCCCGTAATGATGCTATTCACGTTCCTTCTGGATACTGCCCTATACCTGCGCATTGCGCAGCGGCTCTCGGCCAAGCCGGGCATGATGGCGGCGGCGTGCCTGGGTTCGCTCCCTTTGCTCGTCGTCGGGGGAGCCAGCTTTATTCTGCAAAAAGCGGTGAAGTATACCTTAGCCAGCGAATGGCCCAATCTGCACGCACGCGTGGGAGAGGAAATTCTCGCGCATACTTACCTGGCATTGGTTGCAGCCGTGTTTCTCCCTTTCTTGGCAATCCGGCTTTTGCAACAGTTCAAGAACACCGTTTAGCTTTGCCCATCCGCTGAAATCTCCAACTGCTTCGGGCAGTTGCTCGCGCAGCTCGCAACCCAGACTTGTTCCACAGCGTTCCCGGTTGATCTCTGCCGCCTCGAAATCCAATCGGACTGAATCTCACTATTCGAGACGGTGGCGAGAGCCGGATGGCGCATTGCTGGCAACATTGGATAATCTAATGGGACAAATTGCGTAGCGAGGACACCTATGGCTTGGAAAGACCGAACGTGGAGTTTTGTGGTTTTGTGGCTGCTTCTTCCCGTTGCAATGATGCAAGCACAGCAGAATCCGTTTAAAGATGCGCCAGCTTCAGCGAAGGAGATGAAGAACCCGGTTGCGGGACAGCAGAGCGCGATCGATGCGGGCAAGGCTCTTTACGCGCGCAATTGCCTTTCCTGTCATGGCAAGACGTTGCAGGGGACGGGCAATGTTCCTTCGCTAGTAGGCGGGAAACTGAAGGGAGTCACTGCGGGCGAGATTTTCTGGTTCGTCACCAAGGGCAGCCCGGATAACGGAATGCCGCCATGGGGATTTCTGCCGGAAGAGAAACGCTGGCAAATTGTGAGCTATGTGGAGGCAATGGCTTCGGGCAAGATGACGGGATCGGCAGCGAGCGCACCTGAGCCGGCATCCGGCAAAGGGAAGATCACTGCGGCTGCTCCCAAGCCGCCCTTCACCGACTTCCGCTATGAGAAGCCGGGAACCGTTCGCAAAATCACGGTCAATGATTTGCCTAAGCCGTTCGCGACCAAGTCGGCAAGCAATGGGGCAGAGATCGTGCCCCGCCCGGAAAATGCATGGCCGGTCACGCTGCCCGGTTTCAAGGTCGAGCTGTTTGCCAGTGGGCTGGACAATCCGCGATTGATGCGCACCGCTCCCAACGGGGACATCTTCGTCGCCGAGACGCATGCCGGCGACATCCGCGTCTTTCGCGGGATCACGTCCGATGGAAAGGCCGAGCAGTCGGCGATCTTCGCCAGTGGCTTGAAAAATCCCTATGGAATTGCGTTTTACCCACCCGGGCCGAACCCACAATGGGTTTACATCGGCAGCGAGACGGAACTCGCCCGCTTCCCGTATCACAACGGAGATTTGAAGGCCAGCGGTCCGCCGCAGCATCTGGCAGACTTGCCGGCTGAGGGGCACGATACGCGCGCGGTGAACTTTTCGCCCGACGGCAAGAAGTTGTTTGTGGGAGTGGGATCAGGGTCGAATGTGAACGATCCCGATACTCATCCGGACGAGAAGAATCGCGCCGACATTCTGTGGTGGGGATTCGCAATGCGGGCGGGGCGCTTGAGATCAATCCCAAGACCGGGGAGCTGTGGTGCTCGGTGAATGAGCGCGACGCGTTGGGCGATAACCTTGTGCCCGACTACATCACGCATGTGCAGGAAGGCGGGTTTTATGGATGGCCGTGGTGGTATCTGGGGCCGCACCAGGATCCGCGGCATGCGGGGAAGCATCCCGAGCTGAAGGATAAGGCGATCGTGCCGGATGTATTGCTGCAAGCCCACAACGCTTCGCTGCAGTTCACGTTCTATCAGGGAGATAAATTCCCGGCGGAGTACAAGGGAGATATTTTCGCGTCGGAGCATGGGTCGTGGAACAAAGCGGTTCGCGTGGGTTACGAGGTGATTCGCATTCCGCTGCATGGGACGGGACATGCTACGGGCGAGTACGAGGATTTCGTGACTGGGTTCGTGACGCCGAATGGAGATGTGTGGGGGCGTCCGGTAGGAATGACGGAAGCGCCGGATGGCTCGCTGCTGGTGAGCGACGATGGGTCGAACTCGATTTGGAGGATCAGCTACACCGGCAAATAGAC
>QHVR01000694.1 GCA_003223595.1 Acidobacteriota bacterium | reverse complement strand
CGCCGCACGAAAAAACGTGTGATGTCAGCACGCGTCGCTCCCAGTGCCATCCGGACACCAATCTCCTGCGTGCGCTGCGCAGCGAGATAAGAGACGACTACATAAATTCCAATGCAGGCCAGCAGCAATGCGACCCCGGCAAATGACACAACTATCGCTGCGTTCAGCCGTGGTTGCGCCACAGCGTCGCCTAGAAGCTGATCCATCGTCCCAATCTCGCCTACTGACTGCTGCGGGTCTGACTGGTATACCTGCTCGCGGATCGACTTTGCCAATTGTTCCGGCGGCACCTTCGTCCGCACCAGAAAGTAGCGATGCCAACCGCCATGGGCGTTCGCAGGCCAGTAGACAACCGGTCCAGGCTCTGCCGCGATCGTTCCTGATACCCCTCGCACATCGGCAACCACTCCCACAATCTCGTGCGCCTGTCCATCCAGGAGCAGATGATGTCCGATTGGATCTCCCTTCGGCAGATACTCCCGCACCAGGGCCTCGTTCACCAGGAACGGCGGCACGGTCGAGATCTGGTCCGCTGCGGAAAAATCTCTCCCTGCCAGCAATGGCGTGCCGATCGCCTCCAGCAGATTCCCGGCGATATTCCGGATTTCCGCGCTGACTGCCGGCTGATTGGCAACTTGCGGCAGCCAGTCCGCGTTGAAGCTGCCGCGCACATGAAAATCGGTCACTGGCGGCGCACTGATCTGCCCCGCAGCCTCTACTCCAGGGAGATTTTCAATTCGTTGTTGCACGTCGTTGTAGAAATTGGCTACCGCTTCGGGCGTCGTGTCCCACGGCAACAGCACCCGAACCGTCAGCAGGTGTTCCGGCTCAAATCCCAGTGGCTGCTTCATCAAGTTCCACAGCGACTCCGCCAGAAGCGACGCACCAACCAGCAGCACAAGAGACAGACCTACCTGCACCCCCACCAGGACGCTGCGCAACCAGTTGCCGGATGATCCTCCGAGGCGTGTGTCACCCTGCTTGAGCGCGGAATGCAACTGCACCTTCCGTGTCTCCAGCACCGGAACCACTCCGAATACGATTCCAGTTGCCACCGAAATCAGCAGAGCGACCCCAGTCACAATACCGTCCATGTGAATCGTGCCTGACTGCCCCAGAATCCCGGGCAGGCTGGTAGCGGCGATGCGAGTCAGCACAAATGCCAGGAGGATTCCCGTACCGCCGCCTGCCAACGCAAGGAGCACACTCTCCACAGAAAACTGAAAAGCCACGCGCCGTCCCGAGGCACCCAGCGCCCGCCTTAGAGCGACCTCTCGCTGCCGAGTCGTCGCCCGAGACAAGAGCAGGTTGGCCACATTGATGCAAGCGATCAGCAGCAGCAGCGCAGACGCGATCAGCAAGGCAACCAGTGCCGGTTGCACGTTACCGTACCGGTCCTCGCACAGCGTCTCGCTCGTGAACCTCCACGCGCCGTCGCTCGACGGATACTCCATCCTGAGTTGCTCCCCGATCCGATCCAGATCGGCCTGAGCGTGCGCCGGAGTTACGCCCAACCGCAACCTCCCAAATACATTGGCGTCCCGCTGGTCGTCGCCCCGATCATTGCCCCAACTATTCGGAGTAGACTGCGCCGCGTGCCACAGCTCCACGTCTCCCGACGCTGAAAAACCTCGCGGCATCACGCCCACAATCGTCGCCGTCTGCTGCCCCAGCTTCACCTGTTCTCCGATGACGTTCGGATCGCCTCCGAAGAGCCGTTGCCATCCGGGATAGCTCAACACCACGGTTTGCGGGGCATGGGGCGCGTCGTCTCTCGCATCGAATACGCGCCCTAGCATCGGCGCCGTGGCGAAGACATCCCAGAATCCTGCATTCGCTCCCGCTCCCTTCACATAGATAGGCAACTTCTTTCCCGCAATCAGGGTGCTCTCGTCGAAGTTAAAGAACGCCAGACTGGAGAAGCTCCGGTTTCGCGCCGCAATGTCATAGAATCGCGGACCCGTCATCAGTCCCCCGGCTGACTGCCCGGTAATCCGTGTGTCGTGAATCGCGACAATTCTTTCCGACTGTGGATAGGGCAAGCTTCTGATCAGCGTCGAATACACCACTGTAAACATCGTTGTCGTCGCTGCAATCCCCAGTGCCATCGTCAACACCACGACGAGCGTGAATCCCAGCGAACGCCTCATCTGTCGCAGCGAGAATCGCGTGTCCTGCGCCAGACATTCCAGCAAGGGCAATCCTTCCTCTGCGTGATACTGCTCTCGGATCGCCTCCGCGGCGCCAAGCTTCATCCGCGCCTGCCGCCGCGCCTCTTCCTCGCTCATTCCGGCCTGTATATTGGCTTCCGCCTCGCGCGCCACGTAGTCTTCCAACTCTTCACGCAGCCTCTGATCGCCGCGCCGGCCAGTGACAAGATTGCGCAGACGGATCAGGCATCGATTGAGAGTCTTCATGCAAGATCCTCCGCTTTCACCTCGAAGAAGCGGGCAATGATTGCCGCCTTCT
>QHVR01000034.1 GCA_003223595.1 Acidobacteriota bacterium | reverse complement strand
GGAGATCACTAACGCCAACGTGCAGATCGAAGCCTTCGGCGGACAGCGCGGGCAACTTGCTCTTGAGTTCGAAGGCGTGAAGCAGCGGGTTAGCGGGATTAGCGAGGAGATCACGCAGGTCCGACGCCTGATCGAGTCCAAGAAAGAAGCGGAGAGCCAGGCCAAGATCAACCTCGATGTTCTGCGCGCGGAGTACGCGACGGCGCTGGGCAAGAAAGGATCGCTCGAAGCCGTCATTGCGGAACACGGCTATTCCACCGAGTCGGTGCGCCGGCTGTTCCAATCGGGCGTGATGCAGGGCGGCCTTGCTCCGGTAGGCGTACTGGCGGACTTTCTGGAAGTGGAGCCGCGCTACGAGCGGGTAGTCGAAGATTTCCTACGCGACGAACTCAACTACGTCGTCGTGAAGTCATGGGATGCGGCGGATGAAGGCCTGCGCATGCTGCGTACCGACGTCGATGGGCGGGCCACTTTCCTGGTCCATCCCGAGGATTCACAGGCTAAGTTCTCATTCGTGCTGGATGAAGCAGCGCATTGCGCGCCTCCCGCTGCGCAGATTCTTCCCCTGAAGAACACTATCCGCGTGCTCGATGGTTTCGGGAAATCGCTGGAAGTGATTCTGCCCAAGCTGCGGGACGGGTATATCGTGCCCGAGTCCGGTGTCGCGCGCGGCCTGGCCTTGGAAAATCCGAACGCGTTCTTCCTGTCGCAAGCCGGCGAATGCTTCCACAACGTAACGGTGACTGGCGGCAAGCAGCGTGCCGAAGGACCGCTCTCGATGAAGCGCGAACTTCGGGAAGTGCTTCGGCAAGTCGAAGATCTGGAACGGGCCGTCACAGCGGAGGAGATGAAGGTTCTGACGCTGGGACGCGAGATCAAGGAACTCTCTTCCCTGCTGGATCGTCTGGAAGGCGAAAAGCGGGAGGCCGAACATCAAGCCATGACCTCCGGCCATATGCTGCAGCAACTCGACTCCGAGATGGGGCGGGTGAATGAACGGCTGAACGTCGCGGTCATGGACTTGAGCCGTCTGTCGGCGGAGCGTTCCGAACAGGAAGGAATTCTGTGCGCGCGGCAGTCGGAGATTGAAGTTCTGGAGCTCAAGCGCGTGGACCTGGAGCAGCAGATTGTGGCGGGACAGGAATCGCTGACAAGGCTACGTCAGCAG
Source organism: Acidobacteriota bacterium (assembly GCA_003223595.1). Lineage (GTDB taxonomy): Bacteria > Acidobacteriota > Terriglobia > Terriglobales > Acidobacteriaceae > Sulfotelmatobacter. The sequence continues at coordinate 6,034 of QHVR01000034.1, read as the reverse complement.
CGGGAACTCTCGGCCCAGACCACGTCGCAACACGCGGCGCGTGTCGCGACTTTGGAAGAACGTCACCGCTCGGCGGTCGCGGTGTTGCAGAGAATTGAGTCGCTGTTTGCGGAGCTGGACGAGCGTATTCACGCGCTCCGTTCGCAAATCGAGGGTGCTGCCGCGGAGAAAACCCAGCGGGAGACCGAGAACGAGGAACTGGTACTGACGGCCGCCGATCTCGAAGCCGGAAGAAATGCCGCCCAGGCGCGCGAAGGCCTGCTGCAGTTCGAAACCGAACAGGTGCGGGCTCGACTGACGGAACTGGAGGAACTGCTCCGCAGCAGCCGCCTTCTTCTGGACCAGGCTCGGGACCGTCGAGGCGAATTGTCCGCGCTGTCGGCCAAGCTGCAGTCAGACTGCCAATACATGTCGCAGACGTGCTTGAACGAACTGGGAATCGATCGCTCGGCGCTGATGGCCGATACCACGTTGGCCGCGGTCAGCGGCGACGAACTGGCAGCGGAAGATCAGCTTTATCGGGAAATGCGGGCGAAACTCGACGCCATGGGTCCGGTCAACATGATGGCGCTGGAGGAATACAAGGAAACGGCCGAGCGGCACGAGTTCCTTGAGACGCAGCGAAAAGATCTCATCACATCCATTGAGAACACGACGGCGACAATTCGTGAGATCGATCAGATTTCGCGACAGAAATTCGAGGAGGCATTCACCAAAATCAACGAGAACTTCCAGGCTACGTTCAAGAAGCTGTTCGGTGGCGGGCATGGGTTTATGAAGCTGACGGACGAAGAGAACAGCGCGGAGAGTGGAATTGATGTAATCGCGTCGCCCCCGGGCAAGCGACTGCAAAGCGTGCTGTTGCTATCCGGCGGAGAAAAGGCACTTACGGCATTGGCGCTTCTGGTGGGCATCTTCCAATATGCGCCCAGCCCGTTCTGCATCCTGGACGAGGTGGACGCTCCGCTGGACGAGGCCAACGTCGGCCGCTTTACCGACCTGGTCAAAGAAATGAGCGTCCAGACGCAATTTGTACTCATCACGCACAGCAAGAAGACGATGAGCATCGCTCCCGTGCTCTATGGCGTGACCATGCAGGAACCGGGCGTATCGAAGCTGGTTTCGGTGCGTTTCGGCACACAGTAGCCTGGTCACTTGGACTTTTGCAGCAAGAGGATGTTGTGCCCTTCGGGATCGTGCAGGACTGCCCAGTTGGCCTCGGACTGAAGTATTTTTTCCGGGCCAATGGCGTTGATGGCAGCTTCCAGATCGGCAACTTCGAAGAAAATAAGGGCTTTGTCCTGCGATGGAAACGACTCAACGCCTTTCCGTTCCAGGCAGATGAATCCGCCGTCACTATTGAACCTGGCATGGTGTCCCAATCGTTGGTGTGACAACTCCAAGCCTAAAGTCTCAGCGTAGAATTTCATTGCCCTCGGCAGATCCTCGAAGTAGAGTTCCACCCCGGCGAATTGCAATCGTCCCTTCTTCTGCATAGAACTCAATCTCCTTCAGCGAACCTGTGCCACCCAGTTGGGACATGGTCTTTAGATGCGGCGGACGGCGTTTCGCTGTTCGGGCCAGCTTATCCACGCTCATCCTCAGCTTTTCCACAAGGCGACTCGCAGTTTTGCTGAAGCGCACGCAATCCAGTTTACTGTCAACATTTTTTCCATCCAGCAAAACGTGTAATTTGAACTTCACCCGTGATGACAATCGTTGACTTTTTTTTCGGAGCAGCTAGAATACGCCTCGCCTCTTAACTGTAAAATCTGATCATGAGCCCTGATCTTCTCGATTCCGTTCTTCTCAAGACAGACTTTCCCGACCTAAAGCTGCACGCCAGCGGCAAGGTCCGCGATGTGTATGAAGTAGGCGATAAACAGCTGCTTTTTGTCGCTAGCGACCGCATTTCGGCTTTCGATTACGTGCTAGCTACGGGTATCCCGTACAAAGGAAGTGTTCTAAACCAGCTTTCACTGTTCTGGTTCGACTTTCTGGCCGACATCGTTCCCAATCATCTAATCACCGCGAACGTGGACGAGTACCCGGCGGAAATCCGCAAATACAAGGATCAATTACGCGGCCGCTCCATGCTGGTGAGGCGGGCAGAGATGTTTCCAGTGGAATGCGTGGTGCGCGGCTACATTTCCGGCTCGGCATGGAAGGAATACAAGGCTAGCGGCAAGGTTTCGGGCATTTCCCTGCCCGCGGGCCTCAAGGAATCGGATGCGTTCCCGGAGCCAATCTTTACGCCCTCGACCAAGGCGACAACCGGACACGATGAGAATATCTCTTTTGATCAGATGTGCGAGATTGTCGGGGTCGAAAACGCCAGCCATTTACGGGATTTGACGCTGCGTGTGTACAAGAAGGCTGCGGCGTATGCCCGGCAGCGCGGGATCATTATTGCCGACACGAAGTTTGAATTCGGGCGCACGGAGCATGGCATCACGCTCGCGGATGAGGTGCTGACTCCGGACTCATCGCGCTTCTGGCCCGCTGACAAATACCAGCCCGGCCGGGCTCAGGATTCGTACGACAAGCAGTATGTGCGCGATTACCTCGAGCAGATTCACTGGAACAAGCAGCCACCCGCTCCGGCGCTACCGCCGGACGTAGCGCGCCGTACGAGCGATAAATATCAGGAAGCGTATTACCAGCTTACCGGGCACAAGCTGGCAGTCTGACCGCGGGGTTGGCCGATCCCGCGGGAAAGCCCATGACAATTGCTGATTGGATGATTTGCGCGGTTGTGCTGCTGAACGTCATAGCAGCGGCCATGCAGGGTTTTTTTTCTGAAGCCCTCAGTATGGCAGGACTGATCGTGGGCTATGTGGTGGCTGCCTGGCAGTACCGGCGGCTTGCAGAATGGTTCGAGAGTTTTTTGAAGAACCCGTGGTTAGCTGAGATTCTGGGCTTTCTGATCATCTTTTTTGCCATCGTGCTGTTGTTTGGCCTGGCCGCCAAGATTGCACGCTGGATTATGAAGGAGTCCGGACTCAGCGGCTTTGACCGTTTCCTGGGCGGGGTTTTGGGATTAGTCAAGGGCGGGCTGATGGTAGCAGTGATCCTGATGGGCATGACGGCTTTTCAGCCGACTTCGAAGCTGCTGGAGAATTCACAATTGGCGCCTTACTTCCTGGTCGTGGGCAGGGCGGCAATCTGGCTGGCGCCTTCGGAAATGCGTGCCCGCTTTTATCAGGGACTGGATCTCATCCATCAATCCCCGCAGAAGTTGAATGGCGCTCATAATCCTCCGCCGAAACCGGCTGCGGTGCATTAAATAATTCCAGCGATAGAAAGAGACGCATCGTGAAGGATCAACTAGAAGCACTTATTCTGCAGATGTACCGCAGCAATATTCTGTATTCCGAGGGCGTGCGTGAGTTCAAGAAGCGTTTCATTCTCACTGTGCTCCAGGAAAACAAAGGAAATCAGTGCCGCGCCGCGCGCGAACTGGGGATGCACCGCAACACCTTGAGCCGCACCATCAGCGAACTCAAGATTGACGTGCGGCAGTTGCGCGACGGTGTGAAGCGGCCGCCGAGGAGCGCGCGACCGGTATCGTTCGAGAAAAGACTCTTGCGCTAGCGGCTGGTCTGAAGCGCAGGATATTCACTTCTGTTCCTAGACACGTTTCACAAATGAAAAGGCAGCCCTTTCGGGCTGCCTTTATTTCTGCTGCGAATAATTACTGGTGAGTTGCCGGCTTGCGGCGGGCGGGCGCTTTTCTAGTCGTCGTGGCCGCCGGTTTTGCCCTCAGCAACTGGCCTTTTTCCATCACCATCATGAATGGATTCGAGGTATAGGAGGCAGGCTCGCCCTGGAAGTCGAAGCTGGCTCCTTCCTTGGGAATGAGCCTGGCGGGAACCTTTTCTTCGAATTTAAGGGTAATGTCCGCCTTCTTGGCATCGATGTCATCCGAACTCCCGGCAATCATGAACTGCTGGGGGTCGGTGCTGATGACAGCGCCGTTCATCTGCACAGCTTTGCCCTTGATGGCGTTCCATACCGTGTCCTGATCGGCCTGGCTGCCGTTGGTCAACACGAACTCCCAGGTAGCGAAGTCCATTTTGTCTGGCGGGGTCTTGGTGACCATGTCGTGCGCCTGGTCGGCGGGGGTCGGCGGCGGCGGAATCGGAGCCTGTGGGCCACCAGCCTTGGCTGCGTTGTAAACATTGTCCCAGCCGTCGTCGCCCTGATGGTATTTCACATACTGTGACTTGGCGTACTTCTCGATTCCAGGCTGGCTCTGCGGAGGCGCGACTGCCGCGGCCCGCGCGGCATACCAGATGCCGTTCTGGTAGTCGGGAGGATTCTGCTGCAGGTATGAGAGAGCGAGAGGATAGAGGAGAGCCAGATCCTTCTGCGAATCGGGAGGATTCGCCTCAGTCGCGCCCTTCAAGAATTGCGCTGCCTTGGCATAGTCCTTATCTTGCAGAGCGCCCCAGCCCGCGGCAGCATTGAAGTTGCCGCTCATCTGCGCCTTCATCTTCTGGAAGTCGGCGTCGCTGGTGCCCTCCGGTTTCTGGAACTTGTCCAGACAACCAAGCCCTTGCTGGCCGTACTTCCCGGCGTCCGCGGATAACTGCTTGCCGTTCGGATCGCCCTGCTGTGCGCGCATGCGATCGATGTAGGCGAGCAAGGTCAGCGCGGGCACCTGACATGGATTGGATTCGACCAGCTTTTGCGCCGTCTCGGTTGCTTTCTGAGCGTTATTGGTCTGCTGGTAGGACTGCATTAAGATTTCGAGCGCCTGTTGCTTCATCACGCTATTGGGATATTGCGTGAGGAACGCTTCCATACCACTGATCTTTGCCTGGGGGTCCTTCTGCTGCACGGCAGCCACATACGCGTTGTATTCGGCGGGATCCTTGATCACGGGGGCCTGAGTCGCAGGCTGCTGACCAGAGGCGGGTGCGCCCGCTTGCCCCTGGGCGGGTGGCGTAGCCGGTTGTCCTTGAGCCGGCGGTTGCCCTTGAGCCGGCGGGGCAGGATTTTGCGCCACTGCAACCACCGCAACCCCAAGCACAGCCGAAAGCAGAATCTTTTTCATCAGTATGGCTCCTTGAAATCTCGGGAAATGACTCTTTGGGAAATCCTGTCCTTCAAACTCTGAGCAGCAACTGCATTCCGTCTGGAACCGCATTTGTTTCGGATCCTGCTTGGAATGCCGGGCTTCCTGGCAGGGCCGGGAGAGCAAGTCCCCGGTGGAGTGTCGTAACGGCTGACCCTTTTTCCCGGCTGGCCGGATTATAAGTACCTCTCCTGCCGAAGGCAAGCAAGTTCCCATTCGCCCTCCCCGTTATTGTTAAGATGCAAACAACAGAGCACGCGGATGGTTCGCGTCATCACTGTTCAAACCGGGCAAAGCATGGAGCATCTCCCTATATGGACACCGCACCGCCCCTAAAAGGCCAAGTTGCAGTCATAACCGGCGCCGGACGCGGCATTGGCGCCGCCATCGCCCGCCACCTTGCCGCTGCCGGAGCCACTGCCGTGCTGTGTGGGCGGACGCAATCGACGCTGGAGGAAACGGCAACTACGATCGTTGATAGTGGTGGCAAGGCGGAGGTGATTGCGTGCGATGTCACCGCGTTGCACCAGGTGCAACACGCCGCCGCCCGCGTCGAGAGCACATTCGGGCGCGTGGACATTCTCGTCAACAATGCCGGGATCGGAGGATTTGACTCCCCACTGCATGAACTGCCGCCAGAAGAGTGGGACCGCATCATGAATACGAACCTTCGTGGCGTCTACTACATGATTCGAGCGTTTGCCCCGATGATGATTCGGGCACAGTCCGGGCACATCATCAACATCTCGTCGCTGGCCGGCAAGAATGCGCTGCGCAACGGAGCTGCTTATGCGGCCTCGAAATGGGGACTGAACGGGCTGAGTTACTCCGTAGCGGAAGAGCTGCGGGGATACAAAGTGCGGGTATCGGTGATTTGTCCTGGCTCGGTGGAAACCGAACTCGGGCCGCATACGGGGAAAGATGCGAAGAAAATGCTGCAACCGAACGACGTGG
>QHVR01000033.1 GCA_003223595.1 Acidobacteriota bacterium | reverse complement strand
ATAATGTCGGCTTATGACTGCCTACGTCTACGTTTCACTGAAGAAAAGCGTTCTAGATCCTCAGGGCAAAACGATCCATGGCGCGCTGAAAAAAATGGGCTACAAGGGTTTGGAAGGAGTGCGCCAGGGCAAGTACTTTGAACTGACGCTGGACGGCCTGTCTCGTGACGAGGCGCAGTCGGAAGTCGAACGCATCGCGCGAGAGGTCCTGACTAACCCGGTAATTGAAGACTTCCGATTCTCCCTGGCCGAGTAAATCACCGAGGCGACTTCATGTGTGGCATTGTCGGGTATGTAGGGAAGAAGAGTGTTGTGCCGGTGATTCTCGAGGGCTTACGGCGACTCGAGTATCGTGGGTACGACTCGGCCGGAATCGCGGTTTGCGGCAACGGTGAGGGGTTGCAACTGCGGCGTGCCGAGGGCAAGCTGCGAAATCTGGAAGAGTCGGTCCGGCTCAAGCCGATTGAAGGTACATATGGAATCGGTCATACTCGCTGGGCCACGCACGGTCGACCCACCGAAGAGAATGCGCATCCTCACCGGGATTGCACCGGCAAGATCGTGGTCGTACACAATGGCATTGTCGAAAATTATCTCAGCCTGAAGAAGAAGCTGATCGAGGAAGGGCACAAGTTTACTACCGAGACCGATACGGAGATCATCGCGCACCTGGTGGAGAAATATTCCGCTCCGTCTGGAAACGGGCGTCCTTCTCTGGAAGACGCGGTGCGCAAAACAGTGAAGCAGTTGAGTGGAGTCTTTGCCCTGGCGGTCATCTCGAGCGATGACCCTGACAAGATCGTTGCTGCCCGCAATGGTCCTCCGGCGGTGATTGGTTTGGGGAATGGCGAGTACTTTGTCGCCTCGGATGTAACCGCCATCCTGCATCACACTCGAGATATTTTCTTTCTCGCGGATGGCGACATGGCTGTGGTAACGCCCAACGGCGTGCAACTCACGGACTTTGACGGCAATGCGGTTTCGCGACAGGTGCAGCGCGTGACTTGGGACCCGATCCAGGCAGAGAAGGGCGGCTTCAAGCACTTCATGCTCAAGGAAATTCACGAGCAGCCGCGCGCCGTCCGCGACACCACTCTGGGACGAGTTTCGCAGGCTACGGGTCACATTTTTCTCGAGGAGATGGAGATCAGCGAGGCGGAATTCCGGGCGGCGAAAAAAATCAACATCATTGCCTGCGGGACCAGTTGGCACGCTGGACAGGCGGGCAAGTTCATGATCGAATCGCTCGCGCGAGTTCCCGTCGAGGTGGATTATGCCAGCGAGTGGCGCTACCGAAATCCGATCGTGGACGGCGACACGATCACTCTGGTGATTTCCCAGTCGGGAGAAACGGCCGACACCATTGCCGCTCAACGCGAGGCAAAGGCAAAGGGCTCCAAGACACTGGCGATCTGCAACGTCGTGGGATCGATGATCACTCGTGAAGCCGCGGGCACCATCTACACCCATGCTGGGCCGGAGATCGGTGTCGCTTCCACCAAGGCGTTTACCGGACAACTTACCGCGCTCTACATCTTTGCCATGTACCTGGCGCAGGTGCGTGACGTCATGAAACCGGAGCAGGCACGGTCAGCGATGCTGGAATTGACTCGCATTCCAGCCAAGCTCGAGCATCTTCTCGCGCAGGATGAAGCCTGCGACGATCTGGCGAAGCGCTATCAGAAAGTGCATGATTTCCTCTTTCTCGGGCGCGGGATTCACTATCCCATTGCACTCGAAGGTGCGTTGAAGCTGAAAGAGATTTCCTACATCCACGCGGAAGGTTATCCCGCCGGCGAGATGAAGCATGGGCCAAACGCCCTGATTGACGAGAATTTGCCGGTGGTGGTGATTGCGACCCGGGACCAGAGTGATCCTGATTCCGTGTTGCGCTATGAGAAAACCATTTCCAATCTGAAGGAAGTGAAGGCGCGGTCGGGGGTGGTTATAGCTTTAGCCACGGAGGGGGACGAAGAAATTAAGGAATCCGCGGACCATGTCCTCTTTATCCCGCGGGCGCCTGAAGAGCTGTCGCCTATTCTGGAGATCGTTCCCCTGCAACTGCTGGCGTATCACATCGCGGTGCGCCGGGGATGCGATGTCGATCAGCCGCGGAACCTCGCGAAATCGGTGACGGTGGAGTAAGCGCTACACTGGCACATCAATGCGCGAAACGCGATAGAAGTCGTCGAAGCTCCCGGTTTTTCTGCGCTCGGCGAACCGCAGCAGCGTGGCCACAGAATAAATTTCCCGCCTGATGTCGTTGTCCTTATTGCGCGCTCCGCGCGCAATCCCGGACGACGGCGTCCGGGGCTACGTGGTGTGTGATTGGATTCTGAGGAGTCGCCTAATTCTCAACAGCACCGCTGCGAGTACGGCCAGTACTGTGCCCCAGACCGCGAAAGCGCTGTCGACCACCCACACTGGGACCGCGCCCACTCGTCGCAATAGGAAAGGAAGGAAGTTCCAGGTGGTGATATGCACATAGTCCCACGCATCCTCATGCATGGCCTCGGTATCCAACCCCCACGCGGCCATCTTGCCGAGAGCGAAGGCAACTATATTCTTGAAACGCAGTGCGATCACAAAGGTCGGATGGCCCAGCGTTTCGATCTGGTAGATCTCAAGCGGCAGCCAGAACATCAGCGATGCGATCTGGATCACAAGGCTTGCCGCAATCAGGAAGGCCGCGGTTGCGCGCGTCCATAGAGCCAGTTCTGCCTTGTAGTGCAGCAGCAGCGGAATGGAGAGGAGCGCAACCATTTCTACAGCAGTTGAAACGTAACGATCGCCCCAGGCGAAATCTCCTGCCCAGTATGTGTAGCGGGCGTAAAAGCAGATGTGCCCGACAAGCAGAAGAAGTGCACTCAGTGCATAAGCGCGGACGTCGGGGGCCATCCGCTTCCATAGGAAGGCAAACAGCAATAGCGCCAGAATCAGCAGCGGGTCAAACAAAAAAATCGACTTCTCGGGCTTGAAAAGCGCGCCGAGAACGCCTTCCTGGAGCGGAGTGCTCCAGGGAAAATTCGTGGGCAGGCTAGGATCTTGCATGCGCGATTCGCGGGCGAAGATGGGGATGTACGTCTGAGTCCACGATCCAAAGCGGTACCAACTGTAAAAGCGCTCGAGCAGCCCAAAAAAGATGTACACGGGCACAGCCACCTTGCAATAGGCAACCGCGCGCGCCCAGAGTTCGCGCCCCCGCACTCCGTCGAACCAGACCACCATGAGCAGGAAGATGCCGGCCGCCATGATGTCCAGGGCCGTCGTTACCCGCGTCAGCAGGTTGAGTCCTAATGCGCCCGATCCAATCCACAGTGCTCGCCGGCTGCGCGTCCTCAACCACTCATACTGGAACGAGAATCCCACCAGGGTGAGCAGCATGATGTAGTTGTTCTCCTGCATGTTCTGCGTGTAATGCAGATGCGTGGTGCAGAACAGCAGGGCCAGCACGCCCCACACAGAGTCACGCACTTCGAAGCGCAGTTGCCGGAGCAGGCGAAACGCAACCAGTGCGCTGAGTACATTGAGAAAAATGTTCGTGCTGTAGCTCACGAGGATGCTGCGCATCGCCGGATCGTCCTGATATCCAGAAAAAATGCTCCAGTGAGCGATCCAGGTGGCGATCACATCAGCAGGCAGCATGATCAACGATTGACCGATGCCGTACCAGCTATAGATTCGGCCATTCCGCCCGTGGAGTCCGAACTCGGGATACTCACTGGGTAAGACTTGCGGCTGCGACGTCCAGAGCCAGTGTGTCGTCTGCAGGCGGTGCATCGTGTCGGCCGTTCCCAGTTCCCCCGATTGCACTGCGAACGCGAGCAGTCCGGCCGCGAATATCAGAAGGATGAGGGGATCGTTCAGCCACCGCGAGAGGCGAGAGGTCATCGCTGAGAATGTTAATACAGTCCACCCGAGTCGCGAAGGAACCTGGATGTATGGGTGCGAGGGCTCGCGGCAACTGTACCTGGGCAGAATAGAAATGCCGCCATGCGCGTTGAGCATGGCGGCGTTGTGGAAATGTATTTACTTCAACCCTACGCCGTAGACGTAATCGTAGATTCCGCTCTGCACCGTACTTCCTGTGAAGGATGAGAACAGCATCGCCCTTCCCATGAAAGTCACGAATACATCTTGCTGGGTGGTAGCGCCGGTAGTGCGGTAAGTGAAGAGCCCATAGCAGGGGTCGCCGAGTTTGCCGCTGCCGTAAAGATAGGACGCGTCCGCCACCGGAGTGAGGGTGCCGGTGGTCGGAGTATTTCCTTGATCGTCGGTTACGGTAAAGACTCCGGCACTGCTTACGGTTATGGTGGCGTGGGAGAGGGTGGGCGTACCCGACTCGGAATTGTTGGATCCCATGCTGGCCCCGGTCTTCTGGTACGAGATGGTGCGGTAGGTTCCCGCAAACGATGGATCGAAGTCCTTGCTGCTGGTCTTCTTCAGCCCGAGGATGGCTCCGTTGGGGCTGTCGACGGCGAAGATGCCGTTTGCCGTCCCAAAGACATAGTCATAGAGACTGCTATCTCCTTGATCCACCAACTTCAGGAAGTCGCGCGAGGTGTCGAGTTCGGCAAGACTCAAGTCCATCGTGCCACTGCCGAATGCCGTGCCGCCTTGGAAGTAAAGGCCGCTTGGCCAGAAAGCGGTTGTGGACGCGATGCCTTGCGCATCGATGCTGACAGAACCGATCTGCACCCCGCCCGCGCGGGTGCGAAATTGCATGTAGTTGTATGCCTGGCTTCTGAATGTGGCGAGTGATATGTCGGTACTGTTCACGGCCGTGATCAGGGCGGGTGTGTCATGATTCGGGCCAGTCTTTGCGGCCTGGATCAGCAGCCCATAGTTGGCAACCTCGTAGGCGGCAATGAGATTCGCGTGGGGATCGCTAAGCGTGTATGTTCCATCAGTGTTGACACTGTAAGGAATTGTGCCGGTGTCTCCGTTGGAGTGATTGGTGTAGGTAAGGGTGAGAGCGCTGGGGTTGATCGTCACGGTCAGGAAATCGCCCACCGAAGCAGTCCCACGATAGGTACGGGTTGTGGTTTCCGGGGTGACGGACACTACCTTGCTGGTCGAATTGCATCCCGCAAGTAAGAACGTTACGAACAACATGAAGCAGAGTCGCATTCGCATCACTATTCCTTTGAGGGCCTCGTGCTGGGCCACTGTGATTTATCGGCATGGTGCGGGAGCAGGCGAGATTTCATGCGTACCGTGGCGACAAATTCGCAGACACGTTTCCATTTCCGGCGCTAGACTGATTTGGGAATAGCCATAGCGTTCTGTCTCCTGAGCCTGGACAATTCAATAAATGGATAACTCACCAGCTTTCGATGGCGCCGGCTTACGGCGACGGTCCAAGTCGCGCTTCGGATGTCTTGGTTGCCTGGTGCAGTGTGCTGTTATTCTCGCCCTTGGTGGCGTGCTCGTCGTGGCCATCATCGCCGTCTTTGCTCCCTGGGGTTTCTACTTGGGAGGGCATTTTCACTGGCTTCCGCAGTGGCAAGGTGTCGGCACGATGCACGCCAAGAGCGGGAAGTACGTGGTGTACGTGTACTTCTATCCCACCAGTTCGGGACAAAGAATCGTGCCGGAATCCGCCGTTAAGGGGCAGGCCTATGTCTGTTCCCCTCGGCATGAAATCTTCCGAATGAGGCTGGGCGGCGCAATGCGTCGAGGACTGAATCTCAATACCGATGGAGAGAAGATCGGGTTCTATATGCATTACCGTCCCGTATTCACCTTCAGTCAGGGATATGACCACAGACCAAGGCTCGAACTACGCGGACACTGGCAAAATCCCAACCTCGTGATGGATGACCACAGCAGCATCCAGCGCAACTTTGAGCCCGATGGAACTGTTTATCGCGGAGGAGGTAAGGAGCGTCCGTACATGGCAGAGATCGTTCCCGTGACGATTCAGCCCGGCTCGTATTCCGATTTCCAGGCCGCCTGCAAGGGTCCCTAGAACTCTCGTTGCTGCGCCGTGTAATCCAAAATCCGCGGGGGCTTCCTGTCCAAAAAATCCGCAACCGTAAGCATCTATGGGTCATCTAAAACTTGACAACGATCCACTCAAGTTCTAGGATCGTAGTCGGCGCAATTGTATTCACGTTGATTACAAAGGACTTATGGTATTAGGAGGCAGCATCAATGGCAAAGATTATAGGAATTGACCTAGGGACCACCAACTCCTGCGTGGCGGTCATGGAAGGTGGAGAACCCAAGGTCATCGCGAACGAAGAAGGAGGCCGGACTACTCCTTCGGTCGTCGGTTTTACCAAAACTGGCGAACGTCTGGTAGGCCAAGTCGCTAAGCGGCAGGCCATTACCAACCCGGAGAATACCGTCTATTCGATCAAGCGGTTCATGGGACGCCGCTACGACGAAGTCCAGGAAGAGATCAAGATGGTCCCGTACAAGGTCGTCCAGTCGGGCGACCACGTAGCCGTGCTGGCCCAAGGGAAGGAACATACCCCGCCCCAGATCTCCGCACTGATTTTGCAGAAGCTGAAGAAGGCGGCGGAAGACTATTTGGGCGAGAAAGTCACGGAAGCCGTCATTACGGTTCCTGCATATTTCAATGATGCGCAACGGCAGGCTACCAAAGATGCCGGGCAGATTGCCGGCCTGGAAGTGAAGCGCATCATCAACGAACCTACGGCAGCGGCACTCGCCTATGGTCTCGATAAAGGCAAGGACGAGACGATCGCCGTGTACGACTTCGGTGGCGGAACGTTCGACATTTCGATCCTCGAAGTCGGCGAAGGCGTGATCGAGGTGAAGGCCACCAACGGTGACACGCACCTGGGCGGAGACAACCTTGACCAGCGACTGGTGGATTGGCTCATCGATGAATTCAAGAAAGATGAAGGCCTAGACCTGCGCGGCA
>QHVR01000032.1 GCA_003223595.1 Acidobacteriota bacterium | reverse complement strand
CGCATGCCTCGCATCCAGCAGCTCGTCAAAGAGCTCTTTGGACGTGAAGGCCACAAGGGCGTCAATCCGGACGAAGTGGTCGCGGTCGGTGCTGCGATCCAAGGCGGCGTGCTCAAGGGCGAGGTGAAAGACCTGCTCTTGCTGGACGTCACTCCGCTGACGCTGTCGATCGAAACGCTGGGCGGTGTTTCTACACCGATGA
>QHVR01000693.1:900-3281 GCA_003223595.1 Acidobacteriota bacterium | reverse complement strand
CCGATTGCACTGCGAATGTGGCGGTACTGGTTTGGCAACTCGGGCTCGCCGTTCAGATGCACTTTGGCCAAACTCTTTTCAAGAAGGCACGCCGCTTCGGCCACCTCGACAGCCAGGCGCTTTCGCTTCCGTCTAAGAATAAGGAACGACTTCACCCGTGCGGAATATGATCTCTTCATCTGGGTCCTCCATCGAGCGGGACCGGCACTGATGCCGGCCCATCTTGCTGCCTCGAGGGCAAAATTGCCCGCGCCGCGCGTGAGTTCACTCCTTGCTACCGGGATCACCTGCCAGCCCAACGTAGCAACATTGAGCAAGCAGCGTAACGAAAGAAAACCAAAGAAACACCGAAGACCTTAATAGCCGACCCACTGGGGCTACTTCCAAGTTCTCAGATCACATGATTCTGAGTCCATTGCGAAAAAGAAGACATCCAACCTATCAAATTAGCGTTGGTCTCCAGAGTGAGGGCGCGATCTGACATGTGAAACGCCGCGCCAGGCCCTGAGATTGGTGTGAGCATGGCACAAGCAAATAGGAGAGAGCATCCAAGCCCCGGTCCTTACGCGACGGCTGCGGATTTCGAGCAGATCTTCATGCAGGACATGAGTGGTCTTTATCTGCTGTCATTTCTGCTGGCCGGGAGCCGAGAGGGTGCGGAGAAGTGTTTCGTGAATGGCGTCACGGAATCCGTAAAAGGATACAGGGTATTCCAGGAGTGGGCCCGCTCTTGGGCTCGACGCACGATTATTCTCAGTGCGATCCGGCTCTTCGAGCCACGGCGAAACTCGCAGACCACCAAACCAGACCCTGCGACTGCGCGAACCCTCGATAAATTGCCTGCAGCCTCGCAGAGCGAAGTCTCTGCGATTCTCCAGCTCCCTTCCTTCGAGCGCTTCGTTTTCGTGATGTCAGCTCTGGAACGTTATTCTGATCGCGAGTGTTCCATTCTTCTAGGTTGCGCGCCGAGGGAAGTGGCGGCGGCGCGCACTCGCGCTCTGCGGCAACTGGGAAGCCTGATGATGCTTCGCGAGGACGACTCAGCCGCCGAGTACGAGAACTCAGCTGCGCACGAAAGTCCTGCACCCGCCATTGAGCTGACGATTGCTCGATATTTCACAGCCTCGACCGGAAACGGAATTCTTTCCCACGACGCTCCTCTCTGGCCTTAGTCATGTCTGACACACGCCATTGAAGCCAAGCACGCGGACTTCGAGGGCATGATTAAAGGCGCGTCCGCGGTTACAAAACTCCGTCGCACTCATTCCGTACTGTCCTCTCGGCCCCTCCGCCCGAAAGTAACCACACAAACGTGGGGGTAGTAATCCCACCGACTGGCAATAGGAAGACCCGCCGCGGCAGATTAGATTGTGTTCACCTCTGGGGGATTGAAGATGAAACGCTTGCTGGTTCTGTTCGCGGTGATTGCTCTGGGAGCGGTAAGCACCTCGCAGTTCGTGGAAGCAGCGACCACTCATCATCGCCCAGCGGACGATGCGCATTGTTCCCATCTCAAATTTCAGTCGACCAGTGCTCTTCCTTCCTACGATGGCCCGGGTTTCAGCACCCTCGACTATTCCAGCCCCGACGAACCGGTCATCGTACCCCGCGGATGTTTTCAGTTTTCCTGCGCCCGAAATGGAGATACGTACCGAGTACTGAGCTGTCCCAACCTGAAGGTGAAGACCTCTCCGCGCACCATAGATAGCAACGGAACTCAAGCTTCCACGTCCACGGAAAACTCCGTTCCTCCTTCGAATAACTAATAATTTTCCAGATAACGGCACTAAGGAATACGAGTACTGCTCTTCTGTTCGTAGGAAACTCAACAGCTGTCAGTCAATCCGCGCATCCTGCCGGGTTTTGAGTGCAATGGCCTTCCATGAGAAGACCGGTCGGAGTCAAGTGGGTTCTTTTGTTTTTTCGTTGGACACGATTTTTCTCTTCGGCCGAGTCGCCAGCACTGTCGCCACCCTTCCATCCGCACTCTTCGATGAGCGATTTTTCGCTCGGTGCAAGTTGGGCGTTCTCGTTTCAGCCGGCGCTGCTACCTGATTATCGACCTCCCGTTCCATCCTTAGGATGAAAGTTGGGCCAGGCCATTAACGCAGTCACCGGAACTCGGCGTTTTGGACTTGGTCTTTCCTTTCTCAGAAGGTTTTGTTTTACGCTGCTGCCGGCAGGGTCATGCGGCCGCTGTTGTGCAACGGTTCATACACGTCTCCGCTGACCCACAAGTGATGCAGCAATACCGCGAGCTTTCTTGCCGTGGCAATGATGGCTCGTTTCTTGCCGCTTTTCCCGCCACGCTCGGCCAGTTTCAGCCCCCAGCGTCGCAGATCACAGTCCACCCCAAACGGCCCCAGAATGTGCTGCGCCCC
>QHVR01000693.1:0-875 GCA_003223595.1 Acidobacteriota bacterium | reverse complement strand
CTCGCTCTGGCCGGAGTTTCTTCGTCCCGGCTGCAGTCCCAGGTAGCAGCCCACGTCGCGGCTCTTGCGAAAACGATGCGGATCTTCCAAAGTCAGCAAGAAGGTCAGAGCGATGAGCGTGCCCACGCCCTTGATCTGCTTCAGCAGGGCCACCTGCGGATAGTTTTCCTGAGCCAATGTTTCGATCCGTTCGTTGTACTCACCAATCTGCTCGCTCAAAGACTCCAGCGCCACCAGCAACGGTGCCAGTGCTGCTTGCAGTTCCGGACTCAGCCCCTCGGCTTTCTCCGGATTCATGTTCCGCACATTGCAGCCGCGCAGTCGCTCGCCGTAGGACTTCGCCAATCCGCGAGCCGTGTTCACCAGCGCGGTCCGCGCTCGCACCAGACCAGCTCGTGCCCGGATCACCGTCAAATCCGCCTGCGCCTTGGCGCTGCGGTGCTTCACCGGACACAGCAACTGCGGATCGATCCGGGCCGGCCGCGCCAACGTCTGCGCATCCAGCCGATCGTCTTTGCGCCGGCTCTCCCCAATCAGACGCACGTTGCGCGCATGCGCCACGATTACTTCATGTCCCAAAGCGCTCAACAGCCGGCTGATCCACGGCGAATGCATCCCGGTCTCCAGCGCGATGCGACTGCGAGGCATGACTCCGAATGCCGCTTGCAGAGCCTTCGCCGTGGTGGAGACTTTCTGCTCCATCACGATGCGCCCGCTTTCGTCCAGAACGCAGTAGCAACTGGAGCGATCTCCCAAGTCCAGGCCAATGGTCAAGTTGGATTGCGAACAATTCCTGCTCGGCTTCGTGGCTGCAGTGCTAACCTTCTTCATTGCCGGTCTCCTTTATCTCTTGTGCTTCAAAGCACGTCGATAAC
>QHVR01000692.1 GCA_003223595.1 Acidobacteriota bacterium | reverse complement strand
CTTCCATTCCCGTTGGCAGCTGCAGCGTTGGTTCGGTTGCCATTCCCATCCTGAGCTCCATCAGATGCGTTGGGGCCTATCTTCGAGAAGCAAGCTCGAATCGTTGCCGGCGGCAGGCCCATTACGGCCGAGTGCGGATATACCCCTCGCTCTGCAACCTGAATGGCGGAACGCAGGAGGTCTGTGCCCACGATATGGATCGAGCATTCCTTGTTGAAACCATTGTTGTTTGCAGGCGCAGAGTTTTCGCAAATGCCTCCATTGCGGACAGCAGTTTTCGCATCTTTGCTTCCGTTGTTGCCGCTGCCGTTCGCGCTATTGCCGTTACTGCTCCCCATCGCCTCACAAACTGTCATTGCAATGGAGTAAGGTTCTTCGCCGCTGCCGCATCCCGCGCTCCAGATACGAAGCGTGGCGGGTCCTTCGCTCACTTTTCGGGCGAGGATTTGCGGGAGCACCTGGCGTCCCAGCGCGGTCATCGCGCCCGGATGCCGGAAGAAACCGGTGCTCACGTTCATGATGCCGTCCAGGAACCCAGCCATTTCGCAAGGCTCCAACTCGGCGGAGCGGAAGCGCGCCAGCAACGCGGCCGGCGATTCCAGTTCAGTGCGCTCCAGATAGTCCGCAATGTGAGCCGCTAATGCGCTGTTCGGACAATCGAGCAGGATGCCCGTCTGGCGTTCGACCAGCAGGCGTAACGCCGAGAGCTCGTGCTCGAGTATGGTGACGCCCGCCAACAATTTATGCATAAATATTCATCCTCAAACCTGCGGCCTTATTCATCTCGAGTCGCTTCAGGGGATGAGGACTCTTTCTTCTCAGTTCTCAGTTCTCAGTTCTCAGTTCTCGGGGCTTCCTGCGTCTTTGCTTTGTTTCAATCACCTGCTGCTGTGGCAGCGAACGTCTTGCCGGAATCCTGTACTGCTTGCTGCGCCACCACGTTCATTTCCTTTTCCAGGGACGAAAAGCGCTGCATGATTTCATGAATGCGCAACGTCATATTGCGAATGGTTTCAATCTGGGCTCGCGTCTGCGCGGAAAAACTACCCGGTTCCAGCAAAAGCAAGTCCGAGTTTCCCAGCACTGAGGTCAGCGCATTATTCAGGTTGTGCCGCATCTCGAGCATGTACCGGCCCAGCATGGCCTGGCGTTCGAGCGCGACGCATGCTGCCTCAAGTCCGCGCGCACGCACCTCGGCCCGGGCCCGGTGAACCGCTTCCGATGCCGCCAGAACCAGAGTCTCCAGCCAGTGCTCGCTGGGCCGGAGAAGAGAAACACGCGGCCAGCGATCGTGGATCAGCTGGGCGGTGGCGGAATCCTGGCAAACACAAAATACCGGTTGCCCGGTCGAGTGCAGCGGCTCGAGTACCACGGACAACAGATCGCGGCGGAGTTGCCCGATGATGGCCACATCGAAAACGTCCACTGAAAAACGCGGCCAAAGTTCCCCGCTCAGCAGCGTGAACGTGGGGATATTGCGCTCCATTTGCCAGCGGGCAGTAATGCGCCGGGAGAAATCAGCCTCATCGGAGATGATCAGTACGGTCGGCATTTCCACGGACAATGTCCCTTCCCGCTAGCGAACGTTGCTGCTCGGTCTGAGATCAAACTACTGATCGTCATTTCTTCGGCGACCCAGGTGCTGGATTCGAACCCGCCTCGGTAGAGACTTCAAACTCGGGGACTGCCGAAGCGCCAGCCGCCGGCTTCGCGCCCGGTTTCGACGCAACCGGGTAACTGGATGCAGAGTTCCCCGCCATCTTCGTCGCGGAAGCTCCCGAAGCAGAAGCTGCTGCTGCTTTTGCCAGCGGAGGCTTCGTAGCCGCTATTGCCGGCCTGCCTGGCGCGGTTGATTTCGCCGCTGGCAGGGGTTTCGCCGAGGGAGCGGCCTTCGCCTTCCCTGCGGTCTCTGCCGCTTTGCCGCGGCCCAGCGCGTGCTCTACTGATGCCTTCAAATCCACCAGCATGCGCAGTGGCGAACCCGAGGAATACTCCGCCTGGAACATCACCTTCCACGATTGGCAAATCATGCGCAGTCGCAGGATCGGTTCCTGCGCCGAGAACTGGGCCCGCCGGCAATCGATCGTCTGCACGCCTTTGTCTTCCAGTTCGGTCAGGCCATCCAGAATGATGTTGAGATCTCCCAGCATGAGCCGGAAGAACACACGCCGCATGAGGTAACCGAACCGCGTGAAGGCCACCAGCGCGACCGGCAGGTAGAACAGCTCGCCGGCGAGCCCTTTCGCCTTGCGACCTTGCTCGAGGATCCCCCCGTGCAGCAGTTCGTCCAGCGAGCGGCATTTGCGAGCTGAGTCCAGTACGCGATCCAGGGCGTTCAGCCAAACGGGGGGCTTAAGCTCGACTTGCCCGAGTACTGCTTCCATAGCGCGTGCGACATACGCCAAATCGACATCCGAATCATTGATCCCCGTGGGAGCAATCTGGCTGAAGTACTGCACCAGCAGAAAATCGACCTTGTCCCGAACCGTCTCAGACTTTTCTGTCTTGGCCACAAAATGCTGTACCAGGTACAGCAGGGTTTCCTGGGTGACCAGGGCGTTGGTTTGCAGGAACTGGCGCAACTGATGGACTTGGACCTGGCTGTCCATTTGTTCGAGCCATTGCCGGGCTTGCTCGACGGCTTCTTTGCCGGGAGCTTCGACACCGGCTTCAAGTTCGGCGCAGGTCTTGACGTCAATGGCGAACTCGCGTGCCAGTTCAAAGTAGATGGGATAAAGGCGGCGGGCGGAAATCCATTGCGCCGCAAGGTCTTGCACAGAGATGGAAGGCGTCATGATTTCACGATCCAGTTCGGCACGTCACGCCGAAAGCGTGCGGCCACGAGAGTCTTTCCCGGCTGATACTGCACCGCAACTACGGAGGCGGCCTCTTCCAGCGACCCGTCCGAGTTGCGAACACGCAGTTGATCGCCGAACTCTAAAGGCGTTTTGGAGGCGAACAGCAGCTCGCGAGAGGTGGCAAATTCCACGATGGTGCTCTCGCTTGGCTCCGCCACCCCGTTCTGCTCCAGAATGCGAGTGAGTTGGATGGGAAAGCGCACGGGCATGGCGTCGGGAAAAAAACGGGCAAGCTCCGCCACGCTGTTGGCGGGGTAAGCTGCTCGTCCGGTCGCTGCGCCTGAATACGCCACTATTAACTTCCTTTAATCCAACTCGGCTCTGGGCTGCGAAATGCGGTTGGGCTCCCCCTCTTCCCGGTTAGAAAGAGCTGTGGGGAGCCGGAAATCCGCGGTTCACAAAAAGATGGAGCAAGGGCAGAACCATCTCGCGGAACGGAAGGATTAGCACCTAAGCGAACGAATTTTCAGCAGCTTAGCTATGCCTATTCAATGATTAGACGAGCTTCATGAAGGACGCGTCTCAAGGTGAGATCGAGTCTCATCTCAAGCGCGTCGGGTTTAGCAGCGCGACAAACCGCTCGGCCATCGCTGGAGTGAATGAGAAAACGGAAGATCTCGCACCAGAAGGACGCGTGATGATCGGTTTGGAATAGGTATTGAAACGTGAGCAGGGCGGGGATCGATCTCAACGGTTCTAAGAAAGCGGCGCTCGCTCCCTGTTTAGAACCGAGCGCCCCTTACGCTTTA
>QHVR01000771.1 GCA_003223595.1 Acidobacteriota bacterium | reverse complement strand
CCAGGAGTCGCTGCGCTGCCCACAAAGTGTAGAGACGTGGCTTGCCACTTCTCGCTCGTGCAAATAGACGTTGCAAGCAACGTCGCTACAAAAAATTATGATTCAGACTCTCGAATGGACTGACAAGGGGGTACGCTTCATCGATCAGACGAAGCTGCCTACCGAAGAAGTTTATGTCACCTGCACGACGCACGAGCAGGTGGCCGATGTCATCCGCAACATGGTGGTCCGGGGCGCGCCTGCCATCGGCGTTTCCGCTGCCATGGGCATCGCGCTCGGCGTCAAGAACTCACACGCGGAATCCGCCGGCGATCTGAAGCGCGACTTCGATGCCATTTGCGATGTGATCGGCAAGACTCGTCCCACGGCAGTCAACCTGTTCTGGGCTATTCGCAGAATGCAGGAGAAGTTCGAGCGCATTCGCATGCGTCCCATTCCTCAGATCAAGCAGACTCTGATCGAGGAAGCGCAACGGATGCATGCCGAGGACATCGCCGCGAATCAAGCCATGGGCCGCCATGGCGCCACACTCATGCCCAGTTCGGGTGGTGTGCTGACGCACTGCAATGCCGGCGCCTTGGCGACGGCCGGACCGCGCGGCAGTGGAGCAGGGCAAGAAGATTCACGTGTATGCCGACGAAACTCGGCCGTTCCTTCAGGGATCACGCCTTACCGCATGGGAGTTGATGAAGGATGGAATTCCGACCACGGTGATTTCCGACAACATGGCGGGAGCCATGATGAAGCAGGGCAAGATCGGAGCGATCGTGGTCGGCGCGGACCGCATTGCGGCGAATGGGGATGTCGCCAATAAAATCGGCACCTACACGGTTGCCGTGCTGGCGAAAGAACATAACATCCCGTTCTACGTGGCCGCTCCAATTTCCACCGTGGACCTGGAATGCCCCGACGGAAGCAAGATTCCGATCGAACAGCGAAATGGAAAAGAAGTCACCCACATTGCCGGTAAGCAGATGGTCCCCGATGGCGTGGGTGTAGAAAACCCTGCTTTTGATGTCACGCCTGCCAAGTACGTGGCGGCCATCATTACCGAACGAGGGATCGCTAAGGCTCCATATGCCGAGTCACTGCGCCAACTTGCAGCCCTCGAAGAGGTGCATTGAGCTACATGCCCCGCGGGCCAAGGACTTCCGTGAGTTCGTAAAAATTCGTAAAACTGAGAAAGTGCGCCCGCGCAGCGCTACTTCTCAGCCCGATTGGGGTTGAATCAATCGTCGACTTACACGTGCTACCTGAGCGCAAACCTCTGCGTCGCGCTCATTTCACTCGGGGGATGCCATGTCGTTCACGCGCCACTTTGTTCTGGCGGTTGCATGTTCCGCACTCGCGCTGTTAGCTGGATGCGGCAGCGGCAACGGGACCGCAAGACCTACGCCGCCACCCACGGGGGCTTTCACCAACTCATCTTTGAATGGCACCTACACCTTTTCCGTGGCGGGCTCAGACAGCGCGGGAATCTTCACCATGGCCGGATCGTTTGTGGCCTGCGGTTGCAGCCAGGGCTCGATTTCCTCTGGCACGGTTGACATCATGAATCCTTCCAGCCCAATCACCGGGGCGAGCCTCGTGAGCAAGAGCAGTTACAAAATCAGCCCCGATGGGCGCGGAGTGGCTCGCCTTTTCGTGGCGAACGGCTCGAGCGTGATCCTCTCTGAATTTGACATCGCCTTCGTTTTAACTTCGAGCTCGCATGGCTTCGTAATTCGCTTCGACTCAAATGGCACGGGGAGCGGAAGCATCGATCTGCAATCTGGCGCACTCACACGGACCGCGCTGACCGCGTCACCCTATGCATTCTTGCTCTCCGGTGGAGATCTCAACAACGCCGCGCTGTCGATGGCCGGAGTGTTTACGCTCGACTCGTCAGGAACGATTACTTCCGGCGTCGCGGATTTGAACGCCGATGGCGCCTCGTCAGCGCAGCTGGCGCTTTCAGGTTCGGTGACACTTGGGACAGGAACCGCGCCCGGGCAGGCGATTCTGACCACCAGTGCGGGCACTTTCAAGTTCAGTGTCTATGGCATCGATGCCACTCATCTGAAGTTTATTGAGAACGACGGCCACGACATTCTCGCGGGTGATGCCTTCGACCAGCCTGCCACCACAATTCCCGCGGGAACGCTGGTGTTTACGATGACGGGGTTGGACACCAACGCCGACCTGATTGCGATTGGCGGACTGATGGACTCCGATGGCATCAGCCTCATCACCAATGGCTCGGAGGACGTGAATGATGGCGGGGTCCTGGACAACAACACCAATCCCGCGCAGCCGTTCGCCTTCACGGGTACGTTTGCCTCGACGGGTGGCGGGCGGTACGAGGTCACTTTCAGCAACTACGTCGGTGGCTCGGTGTTTGCGGCTTATCCTTCCAGCGCGGGCGTGCTGATGCTGGAAATGGACAACGTTTCGGGTGGAGTAACGGCCGGAGTCGCGGTCCCGCAACAGCCGGGTGCCGCCGTGACCGCTTCGCAAGGCTACGCCCTCAATCTGACGGGCGAGGATCTGAGCGGGTTCAACCTCACTGAACTTGATGCAATTGCCGAGTTCAAAACCACCAGTACGATCATGACGGGGCTTGCGGATCAGAATGACGGCGTCAACGGGACTGGGACGGTGAATCTGAATGGCAGTTACAACCTGTCCAATGGATTAGGATCGGCCAATTTCACGTCCGGCTTGCCGAACCTGTTCTTTTATCCCGTGGACAGTTCCA
>QHVR01000030.1 GCA_003223595.1 Acidobacteriota bacterium | reverse complement strand
GTGATTCTCGGCATTGTCAGTGGATATTTGCCAGCTCATCGAGCATCGCGCATGAATATTGTGGAAGGGCTACGACATATAGGGTGAGTTCGAGAACTGAATATGGCCATACCGATCAGCTACAACATTCGCAATTTGAGGCTTCGCAAGGGACTCACAGTGATGACCGCGCTGGGCATCGCGTTGACCGTAACCACTGCGATCTTTTTGATGGCGCTGGTCGCGGGACTGGATCGCGCGTTCGTCAGCAGCGGCAGCAACTTGAATGTGCTGGTGCTGCGCAAGGGGTCCGAGGCCGAACTGTCGGGCGGATTCGATGCGACGCTCTT
>QHVR01000031.1 GCA_003223595.1 Acidobacteriota bacterium | reverse complement strand
GGCCCACAAGCTCTTGCTGTCGGCGGCCCAATCAACGGATGCCAGATTCACGGACCCGTTCAGGTTGATCCGTTTTTCGGGAGCGCCATTCAGAAAAAGTATCCGAATCTGCCCACGCTCTTCCTCGCCGAATTTTCCGCGCGCCAGCGCCAACATTGAGCCATCGGGGGAAAGAGCCCAGTTATAGAGTTGCGAGAGTTCGTCTTTCAGTTCAAAGACCTTTGCGCCGGTTCCTTTGAATGGGTCGAAGGTGTAGAACGTGACTTGCTTGTCCCCGGCGACGCTGTAGACGCAAACGGTCGCGGGAGCCCGGGCGCATTGATGGTTGCTGATCCAGTTTGCCCTGGCAACTTCATGCGGGGGGCCGCCAGCGAGAGGAACCCTCATCAGTGGAACTTCATAATTAGGGTCTTCGCCACTGGGATAACCAACATACAAAAGCTGAGTTCCGTCGGGACTCAACCTGGGCTCGGCTAAAGACTGGGATCCGCCCACGAGCATATCGGGAACGACTTGCCCGAGGGCCTGCTTGTAGATACTGAAAGTCCCGGTTCGATCGGAGATGAAGATGACCTGCTTGCCGTCGGGAGTCCAGTCGAAGGGCAGATCCTCGCGATCATCGAGCGTGAGACGTTGAGGTTCGCTTAGCGCCCCAGAGTCATCAAGCGTTCCTATATAAACATCGGGCTCGGGAATGCCCTTCGTATAGATAATCCTTTTGCTGTCTCCGGAAACACTGACGGAGAAAACCGAGCCCTGGTCGTTGGTCAGGCGGACCGGCGGCGATTGGGCACGATTCTGGCGGTCGATCCGGATGCAGAAGAGGTTGGAGTCCATCTGGCGCGGACGCCCCTCAGCGACTGAGTAGATCAGACGGCCATCCGGCGCCCAGGAGATCGGTCCTTCCAGGCCAACCAAGGAAAGCACGGTGGTGGGTCGAACGGTCGAAGCCGGCGTGGTGCGGTCGCGGACATCCATTACATCGACGACGGCCCTGACGCCGCCTCCATAAGCGAATTTGGCGGTGGTATAGGCGAGTTGTTGACCGTTGGGAGACCAAGCCACGGCGCCGAACATGTCGCCATTCTCTCCGACTAATTGGCGAGCGTCCGTCCCGTCAACGGAGGCCAGCCAGATGCGCTGGCGCAAAGCTTTTCCCGCGACATAAGCCAATCGCTGTCCATCGGGGGAGACTTCGGGGAAGCGGCCGTCATCCACCAGTTTGCGCGGTTGGCCACCCAAGGTGGATATGTGCCACAGACTGGAGTCGCTATAGTCTCCGCTCAAGGCCACAATCATATGAACGCTGTCCGGAAACCAGGAAATGGACGTTGCGGCCATGCCTTCAGGCAAAGATACAGAATGCGTTTCCCCGGTCTCAATCTGGCGCAGGAAGAAACCAGTTTCATCGGAGAAGGCGAGGTAACGACCGTCTAGGGAAATGGCAGCGGCGCGCACCGGGTCGTCCACAGGATTGGCGGTGAGGCGGGAAATTCTGGGTGGCGCGGCAGGGTGAGGCATGAAGAAGACCGCAATAAGGATGCTGAGGCCGACGAGGATAAGAGCGGAGAGGGAAGCGAGAATCCACCAGCGCCGCGAACCGCGGGAAACGGGCAATGCTACTGGATCGGCGACTGCGGCTTGAATACCGTTGCCGTTCACAGCACCCAGGCTGACCGGAGCAAGAAATCGATAACCACGCCGAGCGACAGTTTCGACGAAAGTCGGATTATCGGCGGAGTCACCCAAGGCATCGCGCAGGCGGCGAATGGCGGCGTTGAGGCTGTGGTCAAAATCGACGAAGGTGTCGGCCGGCCAGAGGCGGTTCCGCAATTCTTCCCGGGTGATGACTTCGCCGGGTTTTTCGAGAAGTTGTGAAAGCAGCTGGAAAGGCTGTTCCTGCAGCTTGATCTTATGTCCGTGCCGGCGCAACTCACCCGCCCGCAGATCGAGTTCGAAGATACCAAAGCGGCGAATTACCGGCTGCGCGGATTCGTTCAAGGTTGGCACCGCGTCCGATGGTAGCACTCTTACCCGATTATTCCCCATGTTACCCAGCCTTGTAAGCATTTGACGCTCGGCAGCTTAGCTCGTTACCCAGATTTCACCGCTGAATTACCCGCCGGGCCTTGAGGCACGCGGCCGGTTCAACCACCGTTGCCAGAGATACGGGGTAGAACGCAATGGGGTTCACTGAATCGTGCGCACGGCTGCTATTTGTCTTGTTATGGGCGGCGGTCGGATGGTCATCGGCCGAGACAGGCGGGGCTGCTGAAATTACTGTCCTGCTGCTAAATCACGCCAGAGTTTCCCGTGATGTCATAAGCCACTCAGAGGCAGAGGCTACGCGGATATTCTCCGCATCTGGAATTCACCTGCGCTGGGTGGACTGTTCCCAGACGCTGGTGTGTCATCACGTTCCCGGAGCGAATGAATTTGTATTGAGCATCGTTGCCGATGGACGGACCTCGTCCGAACTGGTGTATGGAGTTGCGTTCCTGGGACCAGGAGGCGAAGGCAAGTACGCTGACGTCTTCTTGCGGCGAGTCGAAGCCGCCGCAAACGAGAGCGGTTTCAGTGAGCAACGGCTTCTCGGAGCGGTGGCAGCGCATGAACTGGGGCATCTGCTGCTGGGGACGCGTGCTCACAGTTATGAAGGGATCATGTGCCCGGTATGGAAGAAGGCGGTGCTGCAGCGAATGGAAATGGGCAGCCTGCTGTTCACGAAAGACGAATCGATGACGATGAAGGGCCGTCTGGCGGGCGAGCCCATGGGGCGCTTCCCGGCATTCACGAAGGCGTCGGCGCGTGGGTTGATCCCGTAAACGTTGAGCCAAGGGGGAAAAATGGCTGTTTAGAGTAGGAAGCGGATGCGGGTTGAGACCGGATTAGCGCTGTTGGGCTTGCTGCAGCAGAGGCCGTAGTGAATCGACCGAAACACCCAAGGTTCCGCCGGTGAAGCCATCCATGTAGGCGGAGTTCACGCCGATCACTTCGCCCTTGGTGTTGAAGACGGGCCCGCCGCTGCCGCCGTGGGCTGTAGGCGCATCGTAGATCAGCTTATCGCCAACCACGTCTCCCAGGTGTCCGCAGGTGGTGGAAGGGCGAATAAGCGAAAGAGCCGCGAGTTCGCTGGCGGCACTGATGTCATTGTGGCGGTAAGCCAGGCGCTCGTAGATTCCGGTGGGGGATTTTGCCACCATCCCGGCGATGCCCATTGGGTAGCCAATCACAGTAACGAGTTGGCCTGGGGCTCCGGCGGACTTGGCCAGAGGCAACACTATCAGGCTCCGAACAAAGTTGGAATCGTCCACGCGCAGCACGGCGAGATCGGAAGTTCGCGACACGGCTGCCGGCGACAATTGCACCGCGGTAGGAGATCCGGGAAAGAATACGACCAGGTTCTCCAGCATGGGGGTGGCACCGTCGTCGATCAATTTCTGGGCCTCGGAATCGCCGTACCAGGGCTCGGCAACATGACGGTTCGTGGCCAGCAGGCCATTGCCGACGAGGAATCCGGTACCGGAGACGCGAGCGCGGATTTCCGGATGATGATTGGCGAATCCGACTTGGTAGATGCCGTAGATGTATCCGATGGAATCGCGGTAACGGTTCAGCACCACCGCGGGCATGGCCTGATCTTGCTTCAACTGCTCGACTTGCGCGGTCAGCTCGTGAACCTCTTTTTGCAGGTCCTCCGGCGGAGCGGATGGAACTGCACTGGCGCCGTAGTGACGAACCATGATCACGGCGCCCAGAAGGAGCACGCCGCCCAGCACGCCCTGGATGACTTGCTGCCAGGTCTCGCAGACTTTGCAATCCTGTGAGGAGTCGGGCTCGGACGGGGGTGGATCAGTGATCTGGTTCTCGGCCATAGGTCGTGCCAGTTTGCAATTCCAAGTCACTCATTTTCAACCGCTTGCAGAGTTCAATGAAGGCTGAGTGACTGCTATCGAGTGGTTATCTTCGCCTGTTCCGGACGGCTGCGCTACGGTACTGAAGGGGATGTACTGGGGGTTACAGAAGCATTGCCGCTAGGGCTGGGATGCCGCAACAGAGAGACTTTTATTGTGTCAGGCCGAGCCGTTCAGACATTTCCTCGTAGAGAAAGCCTTCTCCAGGACGGTAGGGCTGGAACCATTCGCCGTCGATGACAAGCTGAGGGATGGCGCGCTTGCCGGTGCGACGGATGACTTCCTGGGCAGCGCCGGGAGTGGTTTCGATGTCGATCTCGTGATAGGTGAGCTGGTGCTTGTCGAGGAAGCGCTTGGCGATGCGGCAGTCGGGGCACCAGAAGGCCGTGTAGAGGGTGATCTGCATGCTCAGTATATTGATGCGCGAAGGGCGAGGGAGTGTGGCCGGGATTTTTCCTCGATGCCACCTCGCTTCGCTTGGCGGGACAGCCCAAGGGGCTGTCTCTGCGTGATTCCTATTGTTGTTGCATTACTTCATCGACCAGGACTTTGCTGCCCTTCTCTACGGTGACGATCTTGTGGATGGGGGCGTAGCCGCTGGCGGTCACGTCGATTACGTAGTTGCCGGGATCAAGCATCACGTCGACGGGAACGCTTTTGTCGAGCATGTGCTGGTTGATTGCGATCTGAGCTCCCTTGGGCTGCGTATGAATGCTGATCGTGCCCTGGTCGGCTTGTCCTTTCTTGCCAAATAATTTGGACATCTTGCCGACGGTCTTCATGTTCTCGACATTACCGAGCGCGCGCAGAGTTGGTGAGAAGTTGAAGGTCTGGCCGAGAATGAATTGCGCATTCATGGTTTCGTCGAGATAGCCTTCTTTGCGCACGAGCACGAGGTGCTGGCCCTTGGGGACACTGATTTGTGCCGGAGTTTTTGTGCCGGCGTCTTTGGTATCGATGTAAATGCTGGCGCCGGGAGGATCGCTTTTGACGATCAAGGTGGCGGATAGCTGCGAGAGATGGATGGTCGTCGTCGCTTTCGCACCCGAAGCTACTTCTACAGATCGCGTGTCGCTGGCGTATCCCGCTTTGCTTACGGTGATGGAATGCTTGCCGGCTTCAATGTTGGTTAGCGCGAGGGGAGTGGTCCAACTCGGATCGGTGGAACCGTCCAGTGATACTTGCGCGCCCTGCGGAGTGGAGTCGATCGTCAGCTGTCCCAGGACTGCGACTGGGGCGGCGGCTTTCTTGCGTGCGCCTCGCGAGTTCGAACGAGAGGCGCGGCCTACTGATTCCGGGGTTGCGTCGGGAACCTCGGCGGGCTGAGCGTCAGCGGTTGAATCCGACGGGGCTGCGGCTTCGGGCTGTGGAACTGGCTGTGCCGCGTGGGGCGCGGGCTGTGTTGCCGCAGGCGCTACCCGGCGCGTCGTGCCCGTATCGTCTTCATTTTGTGAATGAATGTAGTAGGTGACGCCGATGATGATGGCGAGAATCAGGACAACGGCTCCGGCAACTGCATAGAGCATCAGTCGGGGAGGCACGCCTTTAATTTCTTTGACTGCTTTGGCCGCAACTTCGCGCGGCTGAATTTTTGGCTTGTCTGCAGCCCTCTCGGATCGGCGCGGGCTGGACGAGTGGAACTTGGGCGGCTCTGCCGGGGGCGGTTCCGGAGCCGGCTCGGGCGCAATGTAGACTTCCTTCAACGGAGGTAATTCGGCAATTTCCGAGAAGCTGGTGCCTCCACCCGCGCCGGGAGCATTTCCGGCCATCAGGGGATCGACTGCAATCTTCGGCGAGGTGGGCGCGGGTTCGAATGTTTCCACCTCAGGCTGTTCGGTTGCGGCCGACATGAAGGATTCGGGCTGCGACGGAGCGCTGGGGATCGCCTCTGATGTCGTACCGGACCCAACTCCAGCCGCGGCCGCGGCGGATTTCGGCGTGGCCACGTGCGAAGGCTTGGGGGCCGCTACTGGCTTGGGAGCGACCGGAGCAGCGGCCTCGCGGGTCGGAGCGGGCTGCGACGGATGGTTCGCGTTGCCAACGAATTTGGACTGCACGGCTGCCCTGACGCTCGCGGGGGCTACGGTTGATGTTGTCGGCGCGGCGGGCTTTTTAGCCGCGGGCCTGGACTCCTTGCAGTTC
Organism: Acidobacteriota bacterium; assembly: GCA_003223595.1. Lineage (GTDB taxonomy): Bacteria > Acidobacteriota > Terriglobia > Terriglobales > Acidobacteriaceae > Sulfotelmatobacter. The sequence continues at coordinate 4,741 of QHVR01000031.1, read as the reverse complement.
TCCAGATCATCGAGCAAAGCCCGGCCAGTCTGATAGCGCTGGGCAGGGTCCTTGGCCAATGCCTTCATGATCAGATCGCTGAGCAGCGGATGCACTTTGGCATTCACCCGGATGGGGGCAGCGGGTGTGCTTTCCAGAATGCTGTGCCGGATGCTCTCCGGGTCGCTTCCGTCAAAGGCTTTTCGCTCCGTCACCATCTCATAGAAGATCGCGCCCAGGCTGAACAGATTCGAGCGCAGGTCCGTAGTTTCACCTCGGAGTTGCTCGGGAGAGATGTAGTTCAAAATGGAAGAAAGGCCGGCTGCGTGTTGCACAAAATTGCCGACGCCGGAAACACCATAGCTGAGAATTTTTACCGTTCCGTCCCAGCCGCACATGATTTTGGAGGGCTCGAGGCTGTGATGGATGATCTGGTGCGAAGCTGCATCATCGAGGCCATTGCCCAGTTGCCGGCCGATGTCGAGCAGGTCCCAAATGGAAAATCCTTCTTTGCGCGCCAGCATGGTGGCGATGCTGTTGCCCTGAACATATTCCATGACCGCGCAGAATTGTCCGTCAACGATGGTGGCGTTGGTGACGCGACAGAGATTCTGGTTACTCAAGACCTTGGCGCTCTCGACCTCCTGCAACAACGCTTGTTCGACGGCTGAGGATTGATCCCCAAACGCAGCGAGCTGAATGGTTTTCAGCGCGATCGTCTGGCCACTGTCAGCATCGTTCGCTTTATAGACAATACCGGTAGGAGACTTCGAGAGCTCACTTTGAATTTCGAATTGGCCGAGTTTCGTAGGCATCGCTTCCTAACTCCAATCGCCACACGCAGTGGCGCGGCAAACCTGCCGGCGGAGAATTCAGGATTAAAGGAAAGGATATCGCTGGGAGTCGGAGGGTTCGAGTTACGAAAGTAAGCGGGGGAGAGGAAGCAAACCGCTGCGGAGCTTCGCTCCGCTGGACAGCCTGAGAGGCTGTCCCTACGTGAGTTCGTTTTGTCCTACGAGATTCCCTTGGTCAGACGAGTTGCTAGTTCCTTAATGAATGTGACTAGTTCTCGGGGTTCGTGCACTTGAAAGTCGACACCCACCAGCAAGAGATGGATCGTGATTGCCTCAAGCGAGTGCGAACCGGTGTGCAGCATGCAGGACTGCTGATCGATGGCTTCCAAGGCGCCGAGCGAGGGAGAGATCCGCTTGGACAGAGTGTCGAATGGGCCATGCAAAGTCACGCGCGCCGAATAGGGATTGGGCACATGCGCGATGGATTTGGAAACGAATGCCGCGAAGCCGCCTTCGGGCTCCTTGCGGGGCTTGAATCGCAGGGAAGTCCTGAGCTTTCCCTGGACACGATCGACGCGGAAGGTACGCCAATCATTGCGGGTGAGATCCCATGCGGCCAGATACCAGCGATAGCCGGTGTGTACGAGGCGATGCGGCTCAACCGAGCGGGTGCTGGGGGCCCCGGTGCGATCGTGGTACATGAAGCGAACTCCGTCGTGGTCGCGGCAGGCATTGGCTAGAAATGACAAGCGCGCCGCGTCGACAGTTGGTCCCCGACGCTCCAGGGGCACGACGAATCCATGCAGGGCCGCAACCCGACCGCGCAAACGCGGGGGCAACACCTGCTCCAGTTTCAAGAGCGCCCTTACCGATGATTCTTCGATTCCGGAGACCGCGCCGGAAGCCGCTGTGCGCAGGCCCAGAGCTACAGCGACGGCCTCGTCGTCGTCCAACAGCAAAGGGGGCAGGGTTGCTCCCGCGCCCAGCTGATAACCGCCAGCGACTCCAGATGTGGAGTGCACGGGATATCCCAGGCTGCGCAGGCGATCGACATCGCGGCGCAGCGTTCGCCCAGTCACTTTGAGGCGATGGCTGAGATCGACTCCGGACCAGTAGCGCTGCGCCTGAAATAAAGAGAGCAGCCGAAGCAGCCGCGCCGAGGTCTCCAACATGGCCAGTATTTTGCCACGAATCGAGGACTGAGTCTGTCCTAAATGGCTGTTACGGTATCCGGGTTCGATTCTGCTGGTGCCAACAAGCGGAATCACTGGAGAGACTTATATGAAGCTGACCGAATTCTTTCTCGCACAACTGGAACGCGATGCTGCCAGCACCCGCCTTGCGCTGCAACGCGTGCCCGAGGGACACAACGATTGGAAGCCGCATCCGAAATCCATGCCGCTGGGATATCTCGCGTCGTTGTGCGCCACCATGCCGGCATGGATCGTGTCAATGGTCAAGCAGGATGAATTCGATCTGACTTCGCCGGCAGCGGCGAGATTCAAACCAGTCGAATGGACGCAGCGGAAAGAATTGCTGGTGGCCCTCGATGCGGCAGTGGCCGAGGCGCGCGAGGCACTGTCCAACACTCACGATGAACATCTGTTTACCAACTGGAAATTTCTGGCCGGCGGACACGTCATCAGCAATGAGCCCCGGCAAGTGATGATCGCCGAGTCGGTGTTCAGCCACCTGGCGCACCACCGGGGGCAACTCACGGTGTATCTTCGGCTCAATGAATCTTCGGTCCCGGCGCTATATGGCCCCTCTGCCGATGAGGGAAGATTCGAGCGAGTGCCTGCGTAACTTTGTTATGGTCCTGGCGTTTAACTGTTGATATCGGAACGCGGGTGACATTTGTCACCCGCTGGCGATGACGATCTCCACTGGTAAATGCAGCCCAGTCGCGGCAGGATGGCTGCAGTAACCTTCACCATTGCGAATCAGGACGGGAATGCGCAGATTCAGCCCAGTTGTCGATGGGAAGGCGCTTCGACTATGCTGTTGGCGCTGGGACGCATCCACCTCCTGCTCGCAGCTGCCGGTTCCCTCCGGAGTACATCGATGACACTGACCAGATTTGTTACTAAAAATGCGTTTCGCAACAAGCGCCGCAGCACGTTGACGGTCTTAAGCATTGCTTTCTCGCTGCTTCTGCTCACGCTGATGATGACGATCTGGCGGGCATTTTATCTGGACCAGGGCAGCGCGGAATCGTCGGAGAGGCTGGTCACGAGGCATCGAGTCTCGCTTACTTTTTCCTTACCGGGTTTCTATCGGGAAAAAATCCGCGCCATTCCCGGAGTAGTTTCCGTCGTTCCGGTTTCCTGGTTTGGCGGAATTTACAAAGACCAGAAGCCGGAGAACTTTTTTGCGCAGTTTGGCACCGATCCTGAAGAATTTTTTAAGACTTTTCGCGATATGCAGATGCCCGAAGATCAGGCCAAGGCATGGCAGCGCGACCGGCAAGGTGTGATCGTGAATGATACGCTCGCCGCCAAGTACGGCTGGAAGCTGGGCGACCGCATTGTATTGCAGGGGACGATTTATCCAGTGAATCTCGAACTGAACGTCCGAGGCATTTTCCATTCGGTTCCGGACAATAAGTCTGTCTACTTCAACAGCAAGTATGTCGAAGAGGCTGTTCCGTTCTTCAAGGGACAGGCAGGAACTTTCAGTATTCTGGCCGCTTCTCCGTCGGATGTTGGGAAGGTTGCGAGCACCGTGGACGACATGTTCCGCAACTCGCCGCAGCCGACCAAAACCGAAAGCGAGAAGGCCTTTCAGTTGAGTTTTGTCGCAATGATGGGCAATGTGAAAGCGTTCATCCTCAGCATCTGTTCGGCCGTGGTGTTCGCGACGTTGCTGGTTTCGGCAAACACGATGGCGATGTCGATTCGCGAACGGACTCGGGAGGTCGCGGTGCTCAAGACTTTGGGCTTTACTCGGCAGGGCGTGCTCGGGCTATTCGTGAGCGAGGCAGTGGCATTGTCTCTGGCCGGCGGCCTTGTGGGCGCGAGCCTGGGATGGTTTCTGGTGTATGGGATTACGCATTCGCCGCAGTTCATTTCTTTCTTTCCTATGAAGGTGACTCCGGCAATCTGGCTGGTTGCGCTCTTCACGTCGGGAGTAGTGGGGTTGCTGAGTTCAGCCGTGCCGTCGTATCACGCATCGCAAATCAACATTGTGGATGGCTTGCGGCATATCGGGTAACGGGATGACGCTGAGCAGTTTCGTGGTTCGCAATACGTTTCGCAATAAGCGGCGCAGCCTGCTGACCATGATCAGCATCAGCTTCTCGCTGCTGTTGCTGACCATGATGATCTGCATTTGGCGGTCGTTTTACATCGATCAGGTGGCTCCGGAAGCGGCGCGACGACTAATCGTGCGCGATCGGGTCTCGCTGGCGTTCTTCCTGCCTGCGTATTATCGGGAGAAGATTCGGGCGGTGCCGGGGATTAATGCGGTAACTCCACTGACCTGGTTCGGGGGGCGCTACATCGACAATCGCCCGGAGCACTTTTTTGCGCAGGTAGGGACTGATCCCGAAGAGTATTTGAAAGTGGCTTCCGACAAAATTGTGCCGCCGGATCAATTGAAAGCCTGGCAGCAGGATCGTGCCGGAGCGCTGGTGGATGTGACACTGGCCCAGAAGTACGGATGGAAGATCGGGGACAAGATCACGCTGCAGGCGAATATTTTTCCTACGGATCTGAATTTGACGATTCGGGCCATCTATCACCGCGATCCACCGCAGAATGCTCTGTACTTCAATGCCAAGTATTTGGAAGAAGCGGTGCCGTGGTTCAAAGGCCAGGCGGGATGGTACGCGGCGCAGGTGGATTCCGCGGAGAACGTGGCCCGGGCATCGAAGCAGATTGACGAGATGTTTCACAATTCGCCGTTGCAGACCAAGACCGAGAGCGAGAAGGCATTTCAGCTGGGATTCGTGGCTTCGTTGGGAAACA
>QHVR01000029.1 GCA_003223595.1 Acidobacteriota bacterium | reverse complement strand
GGATTATTCGATCTTCGGCTGGCCCAAGAATCTCCGCGACCAGTATCTAGAGAAGTGGCACGAGGAACATCCCGAGCCGAAAGCGCTGCACTGGAAGACGGAAGACGAGGGCGAAACCTACACCGTGCCGCACGGCTATAGCGACACGGTCGATCACGAAGCCAATTTCTACAACGCCGTGCGCACGCGAAAACCGGTGGTAGAAAATGAAGTCTTCGGCAACAACGCCGCTATCGGATGCCACCTGGCGAACTACTCGTATTTCAACAAGTGCGTAGCCGTCTGGGATGCAAGCAGCAAAAAGATAGTAAAGGCGTAGCTGTGTAGCATGCTCGTGTAGCCCCGGACGCCCTCGTCCGGGGTTGCGCGCGCAAGCGCGTAATCAGTGCTGTGCGGAAAACCAGCCACGGATCTCACAGATTCTCACAGATCAATTCTGTTGATTAATCCGTCCGAATCCGTGGCCAGTGAAATTCACGGCACTCTCTTCTTCGGCAAATACTTCTTCTCAATCGAAGCCACAACGACATAATTCGGGTCCACCATCTCGTTGAAATGGATTTTCCCTACCTTGGACAGCAGCTCGTAAGCGTCCATCTCAGATAATCCGTAGTCGCGGTGGATCCAGTACACCAACTCCGTGAGCGCGATCCGCGCCGCGTCCTCCGCAGGACGATACGCCCCCACGGTCATGATCGCGTCTTCATTCTCAAACTGCGGCCACTCGATATGGCGTCCTTTGATGACGCTTACCTGCACCCGCGCCTTCAGGGGAACTTCAATCGCGGAACCCGCCGCCTCGCCATCGCCCATAGCGGCATGTCCATCTCCTAAGTACAGCAATCCGCCTTTCACGTTCACCGGAAAGTACACGGTGTTGCCGGCCGAAGCCTCAGGCGAATCCATGTTCCCGCCAAACTCCGCCGGAACAATCGAGCTGCGCGCCTCGCCATTCGCGGGAGCCACGCCCAGGCATCCAAAGAACGGATGCATCGGAATCTTCACCGAGAAATCCGAATCCAGCGCTTTGAACGTCGCCGTGTTGTCGGCATGATTGATGGGATAAAACCAGACCCTCTCCTTCCACGGCGTCTTCTCCAGCATCGGCGTGTATTTGGACGAATTGATCGACCCGAATCCCGGCGAGAACGCGCCCACACCCATGTCCCCATCCACCTGCAGATCGAGAATCTTCACAGCCAGAGTGTCCCCCGGCTCCGCGCCCTCGACATAAAAAGGACCGGCCAGCGGATTGTCCCCCTTCGCCATGTCGAGCGTGTCTCCGGGCTTCTTCAGACCATTGCCGAAGCAGTCCAGCGTGTTGGTGTCGAGGATGTCGCCGGATTTCAAATGCGCCACCGGCTCCGCCGTGGCAAACAGATATTTCACATTGGTATTGGTAGTCGTGTAGTGCACGACGTTCTGGGCCGAAGCGAACGAGGCAACAAAAAGCACCGCAAGAGAAATTAGGAAACGCACGGGCCCTCCGATCGGCCTCGATGTTATCAGCAAGCTGGAGGTGGCCAATTCAATCCGGCATTGGAATAGCGATGGCCGCCATCGCCTTGTCCAGTCGAGCGAAGCTCGACAGGGAGCCGGGAATCAAAAAAATCAGAACTGGTTTTGCAACCTGTTGATAATGCTTAACTTAGGACTCCCGTACGGATGCTTCAGCTCGCAAAGTATTCAAACTAGATGACTTAGAGGTAAAGTATTCTGGAATATAGGCTTAGTGGTTGGCTCGCGACTTGCGTGGGAACTTTTCCTGGAGTTCGAACTTCCCAAACTATTGAATCTAAATTCAATCAGGCTGCTTCAGCCAAAGCTGTTGATTGCAAAGTATTGTCAAAGACCAACTTACACGCAAAGTATTCTGGATACAGGCTTAGCAAGTCCGGATTGCAGGCTGGCTGCGGGTGCCTCTGATGGAATGGTTTGCGATGCGAATGCGCACGAGTTCATTGTGCGCTTTCCACGGGGAGGGTAAAGGTTATGCGTCACATGGAATGGGAATTGGCCGGTGGAAAACTGAGGGCTAAGGCCGCAAGCAAGAAAAGCGATGAACCTCCCGTTGCCTTTTTTGGATCTCCGTCGGTTGGCTGCGACGAATGCACATGACGCTGGGTCAGGGGTGCCTTACCTTCTAAAACCACCAAGGTGGGGCAACGATTCTTGTTAAATTCAAAAAATCAAAGCTGGACAAGCCCCACTTCCGTGCCCGGAACTCAGAACCAGGTCAACTCTGAGACATAGGGAAACACGGGGTTCAAATCGGAACGCTCCAGCGCAACTCCGTGGTAGCATTTCTGCAGACGTTCTTCCCACCCGGTGCAACATGCTCCGCGCCCGTTCCATTCCGTCCTATCTTGCGTGTGTTGTAGTGATGCTTTGTGTGGCATCGAGGGCGGCGAACCAGCCTGCGTGGCAGCAGATCAATTCCACGCATTTCATGGTAATTACAGATGCCGGGGAGAAAAAAGGCCGCGAGATCGCCTTCCGGTTCGAGCAAATGCGCACTGTGTTTGCCACTCTTCTGGGAAAAGAGCGGTTGAACCAGTCCGTGCCGCTCACCATTCTCGCGTTAGCAAACGATAAAGCTTACTACCAGGCCGCCCCTTTGCGGCAGGGCCAACCCATCGACGTCTCCGGATTTTTCGTGCGCGGGGACGACCAGGATTTCATCGTTCTGAATGTCTTCGAAGCGGAACCCTGGCGGGCGGTGGCGCATGACTTCGCCCTGATGCTTCTGCGCTACAACTATCCTCCGGCGCAGGGCTGGTTTGACGAAGGATTGGCAGAATACTTCGCTTCCATTCGGCTCGATGATAAGCAGATCGAAATCGGCGGCGATCCCGCTCTCGGCACATCCGAAAGCCGGGACTTGCTCATGAATCAGCGCGACGCCCGCGCAACCAAATCGCTTACCGACCTGCTTGGCGTTGCAACGTGGATGTCTCTTCCCGACCTCTTCTCGATGAAGCATGATGCCTACGCTCGCAATGAAGGCCCCCATCAGACGCTCTACTATGCCGAGTCCTGGATCGTGCTGCATTACCTGCTGCACGAGAAGAGACTTCCCGAGACTGGCTCCTACTTCGACCTGGTGTTGAACCAGCACGTGCCGGTAGAAGAAGCTATCCAGAAAGCTTACGGCATGTCACCAGCGCAACTGGAGCAGGCGGTGAAGGAGTACTTCGGCATACAAAAGAAGACGCTTGCGTCAGGGGATTCTAATCAGAGAGCTGCTGCGACGCCGAATGCGTCCACGATGGAGCAGGCCTCGAGGTTTCCCAGTCCGATCAGTCCCGGGGATTCGGCCATCACGGTGAAGCCAATCTCTGAACCGGAAGCGCGCGCTCTATATGCCGGGATTCAAGTCCGCATTCCCGAACGCCGGGAAGTGGGGCTGAAGACGCTAAACGCTCTGGCCACGACACCAACCTCCGCCGACCAGAAAGCCGAGCAGAGGCAGCAGGTCAAGCGCATGGGGGAAGATGCAGAACAGCTTCCGGACAATGCCATCGGGGTTCCCGTGGCGCACCGCATTCTTGCCTGGGATCACGTGGAGCACGGCGAATTCCAGGAGGCGTTTTCCGAACTGAGCGATGCCTCTTCCCTCGATCCACGCGACATGTGGATTCGCTATTACCTGTGTATTGCGAAGTACCGCATGGCCCAAGCCAAGCACAGCGAGATGATGGGCCTGGCTAATATGATGATTGATCTCAAAGGAGTGATCGAGTGGTATCCGGAGATGGCAGGAGCTTACGACCTTCTGGCGTTTGCACGAAACATTGGGGGCACCCCGTCCACGGCCCTTCAAACCGAGCGCGAGGCCATGGGCCTGAGCCCCAGGAATGAAGAGTACATCTACCATCTTGCCGAGATCTATATAGCGAGTAAGAAGTGGGACGCGGCGAATGCATTGCTTGCTCGCCTGAAAACCAGCAGTGATCCGAAAGTCGTGGCGCAGGCAACCGAGTTGGGCGAACAAGCTGGAAGCGAACGCAAATACGGGATTCCGGTCGCGGCGGATGGCACGGCCAGCCCCAAATACGCTCCCCAGAAGTCACCCTTTGATGCTCTCGAGGAAGAGGAAGCCAAACGCGAAGCCGCGGAAAAAAATAATGGGGCGGAAATGCCGGGAGACAATCGCGTCACCAAATTTATCAGCGGCCGCCTCTTGGCTGTCGACTGCTCAAACTCTCCTGCCGCTGTTTTAACTGTAAGTTCTGGAACGGGACAACTGAAGCTGCGCGCGGCAGATTACCGCGCCATCGTGCTCATTGGCGCCGACAACTTCTCCTGCGACTGGCGCAATCGCGAGGTTACGGTAAATTACAAGCCAGGTCTCGGAAAGGAAGGTGATTTAGTGTCTCTTGAAATGCGTTGATAAGACTGAATCGCGTGCTCCTTCTTGCGGAGCTACTGCGACGGCCCAATGGCGATGTTGACGGGTACAGTCACGTTGTACGGTGAACCTGGCGCCTGAGTCGCCCCATCTGAAGTTACCGTGAACACGAACAACTGCCCGGCAGAATGGCTGATCGCATACAGATGATTGCTATGGTCCCACGCTATCTGATCAATGGGAGTGTTAGTCAGCAATCCTGTAAGCTGCGTCACCGGATTAGCACCATTGAAATTGAATACCTGCAGACCAGTTCCCGCCACGGCTAGGTAGTTCCCGGCAGGCGACATCTGCATATCGCTGACATTGCCCACCACTACTTCGGGCATGTCGGCGGCGGTGCTGTTGGGTGAGAGGTTACCTGCGCCATCTGCAGTGTACACCGCAATCTGCGTAGGACCATCTGCCTGAAAGCTGGAAACATTCATTGCGCTAAGCGTGATGGCCACATGATTGCCTGTATCGGCGGCCGCTAACCAGGGGCAATAAGTGTCTCCAGGCGGAGGAGTCGGCATTGGTGGAGCAGACCCCAGGTCGCTGACGAGAGTGAGCGACCCGTCGCTGTTTCGCTGGAACCCATAAATCTCCTGAATGTAATGCCAGCAACTCGCAGAGTAGCCATACATATCATTTCCCAGAAAGCTGAGAGGCTTGTTGAACACGGGACTGGCCGCGCCAGACAAAGCGATAAACGTCAATGCTCCCGTAGAGCTATCAATGCTGAAGGATCCGTACTGGTTGTTCGCGCAGTCGCTCACGTAATCCAAGTCGTAAAGGGTACTCCCCGTCCGATCGGTAAAAAGGCTGATCGGCGAGCCGCAATGGTTTGGATTGCTTTGATTCGCGTCAATTGATGATGTTTGCGCGATGCCACCGTCGGATGCTACGGCATACGTATAGATGTTCGTTCCATCGGTCGTGAACAGGTACTTGCCGCTCGCTGTCATGTACGCCGCATTGACCGCAAACGGAGATCCTGCCACTGGCGTCAACTGACCGTTCGAATGGCTCTGGTAAGCGGCAATCTCGTTGTTGCTAGCGCTCTTATTGCTCGCAATGTACACGAAAGTTGCGAACTGAGAGCCTCCGCCGCTCCCATTCTCACTGCTAAAGTTCGCAGTGATAGACATGCTGGCGTCCAAGGTCACGCTGCAGTTCGCGCCCCCAGTGCAGGCACCTGCCCAGGACGAGAAAGCGTCGTTGCTACCCGGTGTTTCGCTGAGGGTCACCGGAGTATTTGGGGGAAAGGTGAAACTGCAAATGGTCGGACAACTGATTCCGGATGGAGTACTGGTCACGGTACCCGCGCCCGTTCCAGTAATGGAGACCGTCAATACCTCGCCGGGGTCGAACGTGGCGCTTACCTTTTCAGTTCCGGTCATCGACACGGTGCAAAGCGCGGTTCCCGAACATGCTCCAGTCCAGCCGTCGAAAAAATAATTGTTCGCCGGGGCAGCGCTGAGTTTTACCTGAGTACTTTGCGGAAATGCCGCTGAGCACGTCGTCGGGCAGTCAATTCCTGGTGGCGTGCTGGTGACGCTGCCGGTACCCGAGGCAGGAGGTGTGACACTCAGCTGGTAAGTCTGAGTTGCCGGCGGTCGTAAAAGCGCTTTTGTGCCTCCTCCGCAACTCGCAAAAGAAACGATGGCAATCAGAGACAAAAGGGAAACGAAGGAACGGAACAAGAGGGCCCCACTTCGGGGACTACACATCGGGTGAGCTTTGGATGCGCCTTCTTCAACAAAGGTAGTGTTGAGTTGCCGCTAGCAGGGCTCTTACCGTGTACAAAAGCAGCGCGGTTGGCAACTTCTGCCGGACAGCAAAAAACCCTCCCCTGGGACGGGAGGGTTCCTGGAACTGGTTCGCAGGTTTCTTATGCTGCCCGGACGACGTTTGCCGCCTGAAAGCCTTTGGGGCCCTTGAGCAAATCGAACTCCACGGTCTCACCTTCATTCAGGGTGCGGTAGCCGTTCTCCTGGATCGCGGAGAAGTGCACGAACACATCTTCTCCCGTGGAGCGTTGGATGAACCCATATCCCTTCGCCCCGTTGAACCACTTCACTGTTCCTTTCTCTCTCACGGATAAAACTCCTTTCACAATCGCGAAGAATGTTCCGCAGATTCCCGGATTCTGCTTCGGTTTCCCGAAGCCCCCCTCAGAGAGGCCGCAGAATTTTCGGTTGCGTGTAGATGTGCAGAGGGAAATTAATTCCAAAATAGAAAAGACTCCTCAGTTCCCGGCAGCGATAAGCCGTCGCCGCGGGAATTTCCTGGAGTCCGACGATTTGGCGCTTCGTTTCCACTACACCCAACAAACGTCAACCACGTACTGGTCTCACCACCGGACCAACCGTCCAGTAATGAGCAACAGATCATATGCAGTATTAAAACGTTTCGCAAGAAAAATTAGAAAGGATTCGAAATATGACCGAAGGTCACCCGAAAGGAGCGAGATAACTTTAACAAAGATAAAGAAATAGCTAGTAACCGGGTTCCTGCACTTTCGTTCATCCGGCCGCAGCAGGAACGGCAATCCGCTCTGCTAGGATTAACTTTTCTCGTGGCCACTCCTCCCATTTCGACGTCTCCGCCGCCGCTGAAAACAGCGCCGCCTCTCAGCTTGCGAGTGCGCCGCCGATCTCCGGGACTGGTGCTCTCCACGGTCAGGTACTTGAGTCGTACCGATGTTCACACCTTCGCGTTCTCGGTTGCGGCGAACGCGATCTTGTCTTTTTTCCCGTTCGTCGTGCTGATGATGACGGTGATCCGGCGAGTCTTCCACTCCCGCGTCATGTACGAAGTTGTCCTGCAGTTGCTGCGCGACTACCTTCCGGCGGGACAGGATTTCGTCATCCGCAATCTGAACTCGATGGTCAACTCGCGGCAGCGCGTACAGATCGCTTCGCTGCTGATCCTTCTCGTCACCTCGTCCGGCATTTTCCTGCCTCTGGAAGTCGCCCTCAACCGCATCTGGCGGTTCGAGAAGAACCGTTCATATCTCGGCAATCAGTTGATCTCGCTGGCACTCGCGTTTGCCTGTGGCGCCCTGGCACTGACTTCGATTGCGCTGACTGCGGGTCCGGTCTCGTTCATGGAGTTCTTGCTGCGCGGCTACGGCACAGCTTTCATACGCATGATCGGATTTCTTATGATGAAGGTGTTCGGTATGGCCGCCAGCATCGCCATCTTCTTCCTTATCTATTGGGTGCTACCCAACGGGAAAATTCCCGCGCGTGTGGTGCTGCCGACGGCAGTGATCATGGGATTACTATCCGAGGCTTTAAAGTACGCCTACATCCTCGCCCTTCCCTGGCTGAATTTTCAAGAGGTTTACGGTCCCTTCGCGTTATCCGTAACGATGATGTTCTGGGCTTTCTTATCGGGCCTGCTCTTGCTGGCGGGCGCGCACCTATCCGCAGAAGAGCATTTGCGAAATACGCTCTAAGGCAAAAAGGCCGTCTGCCATGGCAGACGGCCTGAACTCTGAGCTGATGACCTACTTTTTCTGCTCGCCGATC
>QHVR01000028.1 GCA_003223595.1 Acidobacteriota bacterium | reverse complement strand
ACTCCGAACTAAAGGACGTGGTGTACGGCCTCACGCCGATTCCAAAAACGGAGCACACGAGCATTTTTCAGAGGCCGGTTTTCTGGGCGGCTGTGGTTGCGGTGATATTCGTTATTTTGCAGATTATCTTCTGGTAGGAGCGACTCATGAAGACGGGCGGCGCACTGTCCATCTGGTTTTTTACCGGGCTTTGCCTGGGAGTGAATGGCTTGTTGATTTTTATCACCGGCATTTACGAGATCATCCATCCCCCGCAGCATGAAGTTGTGCTCTACAACCTGCATGCCAACGTATGGTGGGGCGCAATCTTATTAATTTTCGGCGCGCTCTACGCCATACGCTTCTCGCCCGCGCGGGAACGAAAACGGATATCGGAAAACTCTTAATCGCTGTCTTTCATAGCTGAAAAAGGATTTATGTCGCATAAGAAGATGACCATGGGAGTGATCGTCGGGAATCGTGGATTCTTTCCCGACCAGTTGGCCAAAACCGGCCGCCAGGAAATTATTGACGCGTTGGCCAAGGCGGGCATGGATAGCGTGGTACTCGGCCCGGAGGATAGCAAGCACGGTGCCGTCGAAACTCACGAAGAGGCGAAGCGTTGTGCAGCCCTGTTTCGAAAGAACAGCGATCGCCTTGATGGGGTCATAGTCACCTTGCCGAACTTCGGTGACGAGCGCGCCATCGCCGACACAATGCGTCTGGCCCGGCTCGATGTCCCTGTGCTCGTGCAGGCTACTCCCGACAATGCCTCCAAGATGACCATCCTGCACCGCCGCGACAGCTTCTGCGGCAAGATGTCGGCCTGCAATAATCTCCGCCAGTATGGCGTTCCTTATTCGCTGACCCGGCTGCACACGGTTTCCCTCGATTCCGCCGAATTCGAGCAAGACCTGGCCTGGTTCGCTGCCGTGTGCCGCGTGGCCAATGGTATGCGTAACCTGCGCGTGGGCAGTATCGGAGCGCGTCCCGCCGCTTTCAATACAGTGCGCTACAGCGAGAAACTGCTGGAAGCTTCCGGGATCACGACCGAAACCGTCGACCTCTCGGAAATCCTGGGGCGCATCGCCCGCTTGAAAGATGATGACTCCGGCGTTCAAGGCAAGCTGGCGGAAATTCGTAAATACGTGACCACCGGCGGCGTTCCCGATGCCGCCCTGATCAAGATGTCCAAACTCGGCTATGTCATCGATCAGTGGATGAAGCAAACCGACGTCAAAGTCAGCGCCGTTCAATGCTGGACCGCCATGGAAGAATATTTCGGCGTGGTCCCCTGCACCATCATGAGCATGATGAGCAACAACCTGCTCCCGGCTGCCTGCGAGGTCGATGTCTGCGGCACCCTCAGCATGCACGCGCTCGCCCTCGCCTCTGAAACTCCCAGCGCCCTGCTCGATTGGAACAATAACTACGGCGAAGATCCCAATAAAGCCGTTTGCTTCCACTGCAGCAATCTTCCCAAGCACTTTTTCCAAGACGTCCGCATGGACTTCCAGGAGATCATCGCCGGCACCGTGGGCAAGGACAATACCTTCGGAACTGTCGTGGGACGAGTTAAGCCCGGCGCCATGAGTTTCGCCCGCTTCTCCACCGATGACCGGGCCGGAACCATCCGCGGTTACGTCGGCGAAGGGGAGTTCACCAGCGACGCCTTGAATACGTTTGGCGGTGTTGGGGTAGTACGGATTCCCGAACTCCAAACCTTGCTGCATTACATCTGTGAGAACGGCTTCGAGCACCACGTGGCAGCCAATTTTTCGACCACCGCGGCCGCGGTGCATGAGGCCGCCGTTCGCTACCTCGACTGGCCTATGTACTGGCACCAGAACTAGGCGGAGGATCCGCTGTAAGCTCTTAGCCGTTAGCTATTGGCTTTTAGCTAAGAGCTCATGGCTAAGAGCTGCACCGGATCTCCGCACCTTGTGTGACTCTCCTTTGATATTCCCGCCATTTCAATAACTTACACATGGAGAATCTTTTGATGCCCGTGTAAGCCTCAGTGCATTGCGCGTTGGATCGTTCTAGGTGAGAGTGCTCGCAGATCGTGGAGGCGAACATGGCAACCCTTCGCTCGCGGAACATGACTGACCTTAGGAAACAGGTGAATCCCGGAGTATGGATGGAGACGAAGATGCGTGGCCCGGAGATTGTGCGGGTGCAGGAGAGTTGGGTCGCTGCGTGGGAAAAACGTGTTCTGGTCTGGATTGCTCAGCGAATTCCGAAGCGAATCGGGCCGGATCACCTGACTCTGTTGGGATTCATGGCGCAGCTTAGCGCTGGCGCCTGTTACGCGCTCGCGTTTTGGAATCGCTTCTGGCTGCTCGGAGTCATCGTATGCCTGGCCCTCAACTGGCTGGGCGATTCTCTGGATGGGACCCTCGCCCGTGTCCGGCACACGCTCCGACCCCGATATGGCTTCTATGTGGATCACATGGTCGACAGCTTCGGCGGGGTTGCCCTCATGGGCGGCTTGGCTCTGTCCGGTTATATGCACCCTTGGATTGCTATCGGGTTACTGATCGCCTTCCTGATGCTCTCGATTCAGTCTTATCTGGCGACGCACACGTTGGGCGAGTTCCGACTGTCCTTCTGGAAGTTCGGCCCGACGGAATTGCGGATCCTGCTGGCGGTTGGAAACGTGGCCCTGTTCTGGAAGCCTCGCGTTCATTTCGTGGGCGGGCAATACCGCCTCTTCGATGTAGGCGGCGTGATTGGGCTCGCCGGCATGACGATCATGCTCGTGTTCTTCACTCTGCAAAACACAGTCCGCCTTTATCGCGAGGAAAGGATCTCGCAATGAAGATTGGTCCGGGAATCGTGCGTTGGTGCAAGTTCAATCTGGTGGGCGGCATCGGCATTGGCGTGCAGTTTGTGTCGCTCTTTCTTTTGAAGAGTGTGCTGCGCTTCGACTATCTGTTTGCCACCGCCATCGCGGTGGAAGCGGCAGTGGTGCACAACTTCTTCTGGCACGAGCAGTTCACCTGGGCCGATCGGGTCACCAGTTCGTGGCGGTCTTCTTTCGTGCGATTCGCCCGGTTCAATCTCACGACAGGCCTGGTATCGATTCTGGGGAATCTTGCATTGATGAAGGTAATGGTGGGCTTCGGACACATGAACTATCTTCTTGCCAATGCCGTTGCCATTGCGCTGTGCTCCGTCGCGAATTTCCTGGTCAGCGATGCTTGGGTGTTTGAGCCGGCGCGTCGGGCCAGCGGGAACTGAACTGAGAAGAATGGGGTGCCCCACGTTTCGCCGCCTTTGCGAGACGTGGGAACTTCGCGGATAGTTCCAGGCCCGGGCAGGTCTAGGCTGCGACCTTCAGGATTACTTTGCCGTAGTTCTTCCCCTGCTCCAGAAGTTTGTACGCTTCCACCGCGCGCTCGAAAGGAAACACCTGGCCGATTTGCGGCGTCAGCTTCCGTTCCTTGATCCACGCCGAAAGCCGCTCCCAGGCAGGGCCCATGATCTCCTGCTTTTGAGATAAATAGGTCAGCCACAATCCCTGCACGCTGGCCGATTTCGCGTACAGCGCTCGCACATCGAGTTTCGGCTGGGCTCCGGTCGCAGTGCCGTACTGAATGACCTTTCCGAAATCGCGCAAGCAGCGCAGGCTCTTGGCGGTATGCTCGCCGCCTAACATTTCGAAAACGGCATCGACGCCTTCGCCGTGGGTGAGATTCTTGACCGTTTCTTCGTAGTCGTGACGCTTGTAATTGATGCCGTGCTGCAGCCCAAGTTCTTTTACCTTGCTGAGCTTTTCGTCGGACGAAGAGGTTCCGTACATTTCTACGCCGAGCAGCCGGCCGATTTGAACTGCGGCAGTCCCCACGCCGCCTGCGACCGCATGAATGAGGACACGATGCGTGCGACCCGGCCGGGCAGCTTCCGTCATCGCGGCTTGCCAGTATCCCAGATACGCCGTGAAGTAGTTGACCGGGAAAGCCGCAGCGTCTTCGTCGGACCAGTGGTCAGGAACCGGCCACAGCATGTTGGAGTACGCCGGCGTCCGTTCGGCAAAGGCGGCCCACTGAGCATATCCCATCACCCGGCGACCGCTGTTTTCTTCCACCCCGGAAAACTCGCGGCCAACGATCATGGGCGGCGGCGGAGTTCCAGGGTAGCCCCCCTTAGTGGTCATGACGTCGGCGAAGTTCAGGCCTCCGGCGCGGACCCACACCAGAGTCTGGCCGGGTTTCGGATCAGGATCTGGGGATTCTTTAACGGAGAGAGCTTCAGGTCCGGACAAGCTGGACAGGACTAAGGCTTTCATAGCCAAAATTCTAGCAGGCTATTGCAGCGACCTCTCAACGACTAAGCTATGACCGCGCGGGCGCCGTACGCTTCGCTTCGCGGGGACAGCCCAAGGGGGCTGTCCGTGCGCGAGCCGAATGCGCTACATCACCACGAAAAGCGCGATCCGCATTCCGGGATGCATGAGATCGTACAGGTAATAATCGCCATCAAGATCATCCACGTAGTAGCCGTCGTCGTAAGCCCAATCTTCAGGCCAAGGGTCGAGGAAGACAAAGGTATAGCCGCTGTAAACAAAGCCTTGCTGGCCTCCGGAGACCCCCACCGGGCGGACGGCGAAGGTGTGGCTTCGACCAAACTGCTGTCGAAACCTGTCCTCAGGGATGCGTACGCTCTTGCCAGCGGGCCGCTGGTGTCCCTGGCCACGTTCAGGTGCGGACCTCATCTGATCCCGCGAGCGCTGATCTTCGCGTCTTTGCTCCTGCCTGTTTTCTTTCGGAGGTTTGGCCTCATCCTGGCGCGGGGCGTTGGTCTGATCGCGGCGGGGCTCGGGCCGAGCCTCAGGCCGAGCCTCAGGCTGCCGGGGTTCAGCTTGCCTCGGCTCCTGCTGCCGTGGCGCTCTGTTTTCGTCTTGTCGTGGTTCCTGTCCGTATATCAACGTGGAACACGCGATCAGGAAGCAGAAAACGATAAAATTCAAACCGCTGCTAGCTCGCATAAGCACCTCCAAGAACTCTGTTACTGACAGCAAACTCCCAGGGTGTCCTGCTGGACGACGGACGCGCGTGCGTCTTTCAGATGCAACAATGTTGCTCCCCATAAGCAAGGTGTTTCCCTGTACCGGAAGGCGGGAGCAGACCGTAGACTGCCAGCTAAACGCGCCGCCAGGAACGGTGCTGTATGACGTACGATGGCGTGCGCCGGGTGCTCCCCAGGCTTGATTCTGAGGTATATACTCTTAGCGTTACTTGTACATATCCGGCCGGGCCTCTTACGGCCGGACGGGGCGTGCATTCATTCCCCTTAATTCATGCGCTCCGTATCTGAAAGGCCGATCCCGCTGGGGCGGCGAGAGCGGCACGGGTGCATTTCCCTGGTAGTTGGGCAACCTGCATCCGCGGGAGGTTTACCGTGGATATTGTTTTTGTACGTCTTCTTTTTATCATCGTTGTAGGGGCCACCTGCTTCGTCATTGAACCCTTTGCACTGACTCGCCTGTGGGATGGTGTAGTGGGTCTCGGTATTGGCGGGGCCATTGTGCTGTTCTAATGGAAGCTGCGCTCGGTCAGCCTGAAGCGGCTGATTGGCGCGGCCATCGGCAGCATACTTGGAATCTGTGGCGCCTATCTGTTTGCTCTGGTGATCCGCAGCAGCGTTCCTGAAGGACGCACCCAGAGCTTCCTGCAGATCCTCGTGATGCTCCTGATGGCCTACGTGGGCCTGATCGTGGGCGCCAATAAAGGGGACCTGCTTAACCTCTCGGCGCTGGGCGGAATTTTTGGCGGCGAGAAGCAGGGCAAGAAGAGCTACAAGATTCTCGATACCAGCGTCATCATAGATGGTCGTATCGCCGACATCGCTGAAACCGGGTTCCTGGACGGCGTGATTGTGACTCCGCAATTCGTGCTGCGGGAGCTACAACTCGTAGCCGATTCCGCGGACTCGCTGAAGCGCAATCGCGGCCGCCGCGGGCTCGACATCCTGCAGCGCCTGCAGAAAGTCGCCAACCTGCAGATCCAGATCGTGGAAGATGATTTCCCCGCAGTCCGCGAAGTGGACTTGAAGCTGATCGAATTGGCCAAATTGTACGAAGGCAAGATCATCACCAACGACTTCAACCTGAACAAAGTGGCGCAGCTGCAGGGAGTCGAGGTGCTGAACATCAATGAACTGGCCAATTCCCTGAAGCCCATCGTCCTGCCAGGCGAAACCATGCGCGTATTCATCCTGAAAGAAGGTAAAGAGTACAACCAGGGGGTGGCCTATCTCGACGACGGCACTATGGTGGTTGTGGACAACGCTCGCAAGATGATCGGCAAAACCATTGACGTTTCTGTGACTTCGGTTTTGCAGACTACTGCCGGCAAAATGATCTTCGGGAAATGGGACGAACGTGCTGCTTATGCGCGGCAAGCCGTGCCCGTACCGGCAACTTCGGCTGGCGTTTCGGTTCCCGCGCCAGCACCGGTCGGTGCCAGCGCCGTGGGCGCCGAACCGAAACCAGCGTCGCAGTTCTTCTTAATCTCAGGCGAGGATTGCGCAATGCCAGTCCTTTTGCGGCGCAACTTGCATGCGAGGCGCTCGTTTCCCCGGCGCGATTTGAAGTTGCCGTTCGGCATCCGTATACTTACACCCCGCAATGAAGGTCATCGTCATCATTCCCGCTGCTGGACTCGGAACCCGCATGGCTCCGGTTCCCAGTGGCAAAGCTGCGAAGGGCAAGAACCCACACCCTTCGAAGCAGTTTACGGAGCTGGCCGGAACTCCCATCCTGATCCATACCCTCCGGAAGTTTGTCGCCGTCGATCCGGTGAGCGAAATCTGGGTAGCCCTACGCGAAAATGAAATTGAGGGCTTTCGGGAAAGGCTTAAGGCCGAAGCTCAGGACGTACTCAAGAAACGAGTTGAGTT
>QHVR01000027.1 GCA_003223595.1 Acidobacteriota bacterium | reverse complement strand
GGCGGAGGATTTGCGGCGGTTCACGGTCAACCGTAGTTTGTTTCAGCCCACGACCCTGAAACGTGCCTTGCAGCGAATGGGATTCGTGCAGGCAGATCCCATTCGCGCACCAGCTCGGGCGCAGGACCTGATCCTGCGGCACCGGGTGAAGAATTACCGGGCCGGGGATCTGGAACGGCGTTATCGAGAACTGGGGATCGAAGAGGACTTTTTCATCAATTACGGCTTCGTAACCCGCGAAGTGCAGGCGCTCATGCACCCGCGGTCCAATAGATGCGTTCCCGCTGAGGGCCTTGTGCCGTCTCCGAGAGGGCGGCGGAACCGCGCACTCACGATCCTGGAGTTTGTGCGGGAACGCGGCGAGGTACATCCGCAACAGGTCGACGAACATTTTTCGCACGGAAAGGTGAAGAACTATTGGGGCGGAACCTCGAATGCCACGACTCATCTTCTGGACGGGATGCATTACCAGGGCCTGCTGCGAGTGGTGAGGCGGGATAAGGGAATTCGCGTCTATGCGGTGCACGAGCATGGGCCACTGCCTTCGGATAGGGAAGAATGCCACAGGCGGCTGGATGCTCTGGCCGACATCGCAATTCAGATCTACGCGCCGATGCCGCTGCCGAGTTTACGATTCTTGCTGCGCCGGCTGCGTTATGCCACGCCGCAGTGGGAGAGAGACGTGGCGTTGGCCATTCAAAGAGCGAAAGAACGCCTAGCGCGGTCGGAGGTGGGCGGAGTGAGCTGGTATTGGCCGGCAGACGAGAATCCCGACCGGAGTGTTGGCCAAGAAAGAGTGTACTTGCTGGCACCCTTCGATCCGGTGGTTTGGGATCGCGACCGGTTTGAGCTGCTGTGGGGATGGGAGTACCGCTTTGAGGCGTACACGCCCGCAGCGAAGCGGGTGCGGGGATATTACGCCTTGCCGATGCTTTGGCGAGATCGAGTGATCGGCTGGGCAAACCTCGCCGTCAAGAACGGAGAACTGCACTGCGACTTCGGGTATGTGGCGGCCAGACCGACGGATCGAGGGTTTGACCGGGAGCTTGAGGCGGAACTGGAACGGATCAGGATCTTCCTGCAATTCAAACACTAGGTACCTTCGAGCGGGGGCGGCCAGTCAGTGGGCCGCGAGTTCGTGCCGGGCGCCAACAAACAGGGAACGCAGGGCGCTAATCACCAGCCGGATTGTGAAAAGGACGGTAAGGATCAGGCCCGCCGCCAATATGCCGGCCAGATAGGGGTGACGGGTAGCGAGCCAGGTGAGTCCGATGGCCAGCACATCTTCGCCCACGCTGAGCGTGAAATTGGACAATGGCTCCGGGGAGGGAGTTACGGCGACTCGCGCCGCGGTCTTACCTCCGTGAGCAATGAGTGCGACGGCCGCGCCCAGCAGGGTAGCCAGGAGTTGATGCTCCAGCGAGAGCTGGCTGGTAGCGCGGTAAGCAAGAATCGCGGCCACAGGAACGCGGATGAATGTGTGTAGCGCGTTCCAGATGAGGTCGAAGGCCGGGACTTTGTCGGCAAAGAATTCTATACAGAACAGGGCTGTGCTTGCGGCAATTACCGCCCAGCTCTCGAGCAGGTGCAGTCCCGGGGGGAGTGGCAAGTGCCCGAATCGGGCCAGCAGGCCCAAGGCAGCGACCGTTGCGTACAGGTTCAGCCCGGCGGCGAAGCCAATGGCTGTTAATAGCGCGAATAACTCGCCAGGCGGAATCTTGAGAGCGTCGGGCATGGGATGGCAGCGGTCAGGACCTCAGGCCACAGCACCGGAAACAACGAGGCCTTGCAAATTCGTTCCACCCGGCCTCTAGCCTAAGCCCAAAATCGAAAAGGGCCGCTCTCGCGAGCGACCCTATTATCTGCTGTGACCAGGCTCCTAGAGTGTGGATTCGATCTCGAATCCCCATGCTTCCAGAAGAGGTTCAGGGATGTACTTCGAATTCTTATTGCGGCGTGCCCATTCTCGCAAACGAGTCGAACGAAGGTACTGATCCGGGGAGAGCTTGTACTCGCGCACGACCTGCTCAAATTCGGTAATGGTCGGGGTGACTGGACCGATCGGCTCAGGCTTACCCCAGTTTGGATTTCCGCGTCGCTTAGCCATGAACTATTGCCTTTCCACCTAAGGGGATAATAAATAACGTACAAACCGCTGTGATGCGCCTTGTATTTAAGATTCTCCGGTGCGTCTAAAGGATTCAAGCATAGATGCACTGGCCCGGACGAGCTTTAAGACACACGGAATCGTCAGTCCAACTACAAAGGCTGATCGGAGAACCGTTATTTTAGGGCGATATGAAATGAAAGTCAATCGAATTTTGCTGGTAGACGGGCTTGGCATCTCGGTAATGCATTTGAATGAAAGGCTTTAGGCAAAGTATTGATGATTGGCATAAGCACGCGTCGCGCAAAGCACGAGGCGAGATCTAGCCAGTCCGCAAGCAAACGAAATAGGCTCTGAAGATTACCTGCGTAATCACGCCGGCAGGAGAGGCGTTGATCGCCGGAGTCGATGGAAATAGAGTGGCAGCAGAGGGGTCGCCAGTTTTGTTGGACCGCCAGTCTGACATTGAAGAGTTATGGGTTTGAAAGCGTTATTGCTGTGCTCGGATGAGAAGATCGTGCGCGTGTTGCGGCGCGTGCTCGGCGACCTCGATATCGAACTGCACGTGTGCGCCGATGCGGATTCCGCGCTGTACCGGCTAACCCGGCGCCGATTTGAGGGCATCATCGTGGACTGCGCGGCTGAGGGAGCATCGCAAGTCCTGCGCAGCGCTCGTAGCGCACCCTGCAATAAGCAGGCGGTCGCCGTGGCCATTGTGGAGCCCGCAGTGGGCTTGCGGCAGGTGTTTGCTCTGGGAGCACACTTTGTCCTCTACAAGCCGGTTTCGGGCGAGCGGGTCAAATCGAGTTTCCGGGCGGCTCGAGCCCTGATGAAAAGCGAGCGGAGGCGGAATGCGCGCGTGGCGGTGGAGATTCCGGTCACGATGCAGGATCCGACCCTGGGCGACAGCATGCGGGTCACTACCATCGATGTGAGCGAGGGGGGAATGGCGGTTCGCCTGCCAAAGAGGCGGCGTCCAAGCGGGCGTTGGCAAATTTCCTTCGCACTGCCGGGAACACCGAGCTTCATCGATCTGCCGGCCGAGTTCGCGTGGGAAGGAGCGCGGGAACAAGCGGGGCTGCGATTCCTGGAGACATCCCCACAGGCGATGCAGCAACTGCGGGACTGGCTGACGCAGAACTCTGCAGAGGTCGAGCCGGAGGATCCTCCGATCCGATGTCAGCTGACGGACTTGAGCTTGGGTGGATGCTATCTGGAGATAGCGTCGCCTTTTCCGCTCTCAACCCGCATTACGCTTTCCATGCGGGCGGCAGGAGTCGAAGTCCGCGCCCAGGGCGTCGTACGTGTGATGCACCCGGACAAAGGAATGGGTGTGGAGTTCAAACTGAGTACGGCCGAGCATCGCGTTGCGGTGGAGAAATTCCTCGCGGTGTTGACTGAGAACAGGGGCTTGTTGCCGGAGCTGCTGGTGCAACCGGAGGGCTTAGAAACAGGACCGACGTTGGTGGTGCCTCGCGCCACGAGTAGCGAAGACCCATTACTGCAACTTTTCTATGAGGAACCACTGTCGGCGGACGAATTCCACGAAGCGCTGCGGGGTCAGCGCCTCAAGCCAATTGCAGCCGCACAAGGCGGTGCGGCTGGAGCACGGGCATAGCCCTGAGGGCAGGAAATTTCTACTTTTTCCACGTAACGCCCGAATACAGACTTGGGATTCGATTCCCACGATACGCGGCTTGACCCGAAACAACCATCTGCCAAACGACTTGTGGATTGTCAGTCTGAGTGACTTCAGTAATTTGTGACAAAGTGGTCGTAAGGGGATATGTATTATCGAATTCAATGTTTCCGTTGCTCAGAGCTTCTATGCTCCCCCCCCACAAAGAAAAAAGACCAGGGAGATCCTGCCAAAGCAAAGTGGCGCGGCGTGTGCTCTCGTCCACCTCGAATATCGTCGCCCGACTGAAACAACCTGGGACAGGTGATCCGCAAACCGATCCGTCCGAATATGTCCGGAAGTTCCCGTTATCGTAGACGAGCAACTGCATCACGGAACCGGTGGTGCTCAAAAGGGTGGGGTAATGTTGAGAATAAAACCAAAGGCTTGGATCACCTTGCACTAGGCTAAAATCGCCCTCGGCGCCCAGTTTCCACAGGATGTTTCCCGTGCCAGTTCCATTCGCGTAATCAATCTTCAGTATCCAACTTTGTGCTCGCATAGAGAGCAGCAGGTTGCCGTCGGGCGTGTAGACCAAAGCATTACTGTGTGTCCAATCGGGCAGTCCAAAATATGGATGGCGAGTGACGTCAAGATGATCAAAAGATGACCAGGCCCACACGACGTTCCCGGTCGGGTCAATGTCAACCAGAGCATCACCGACAACTTGTGTCGTACCAGAAACGCCATCCAAATTATCGAAATCCTTTGTTATTTGACACAGGGCGATCCAGTGGCCGTTGGGCAGAGCCAACATGTCATGGTGAAAAGGATTGCCGCCTCCCAGTCCCAGAGGAGGTGGGATTGTGAAATCGTAGCCATTGGCCTGAAGCGATTGGTTCACCTGATCCCTGGAAACATCGCGAACCGTCTTGCACGTTAAGTCCATTTCCTGTAAATCCGAACCGGGGTTAACGAGGAAATGGCCACTGGGCAGTTGCTTAATCGGAATTGCCCAAATCGGGCAGTACCAGATAATGTTGCCGTTCAGATCTGAAACGACGGTGAGAGGGGCGGCGAAGCTGAACAATTCCACTCCCGGTGCCGGACTTGATCCCGAGACGGAAGGCTGAATCACGCTGAATGTGGGTAAAGGGTCTGGGTAACCAGTGGCCGCCGCTAACTGAGACGACGTAGGTAAGGCGCCGGTCTTGAAAGTGTGGTCCTGATCCACCCACGTATCGCCATTGGCCCAATGGACGTGAGCCCGCATGTGGTACGTCGTGTTCGGGAGCATTCCCGCGACCAGGACGTTAACCGCTGCACTGCCGGCGGTGGGAACGGAGTCACTGACGACTGATGTTTGACGGCCGTAATTCGTGTCCGGTCCAAATTCAACCCAAACCCCGAAACCCGAACGGTAGTGCGTCACGCTGTATTGTGCGACCATGGGGTGGGTGGTAGGAGTGACGGATGTGAGGTAGGGCGTGTAGCTCGAAGTAGCGCAGCCCCAGCAGGCCATCAAGAGAACGCCGAGAAAGCCGCAAGTTATCAGACGTGAGTGAGACAAGATCCGCGCCATCCTTCTCAAAGAATTGTAAAAAGCATTACTTTATGCCTCATGTCTTGGTCGCGTGTCAAGGAGTTCTTCAGGTATTAAGGCGAGCGTGCTTCGCCACACCTTACTTCGATACCGCGCGAGGCTTTCAACTTTTGTGCTCTAGTGCGATGACTTGTTACGACGGTTTGTGTTTGCGGCACTGGCTTTTGTGCCATAAGCAAGCTGCGATCGGCCTCATTGTTCGCAAGCGCCTTTGCAGTATTTTAACGAGTAACCGAAATGCTCACGTTGCCGTTGATTCCGATCGCGTCGACGATCTCGCCAGAGATGGTCTGGTTCCCGGGGGTCATTAGGATGAAACCGCTTGGCCAAGTGTGTGAGCCTCCATCGGCAGGGGTGAAGTAGTAATCGCCGGGTAGAATCGCAGTGGTGTCGGTGCTGGTGAAGTGGAGGCGGCTGTTGATAGCGGTGTCGGGCTGGTTGTTGATCGTCACACTGACGGTGACGGTAAAGGGGGAGCCGGCCGTTGCCGATTGTGGTGCCGCGAAATTGAGAATGGCATGCTTTGTTCCGCAGCTGGAAGTGGCCAGCGCTGTGGTTACGAGCCATAGCATGAATAAGGCTGAGCGGCCTCGTTGACTCCAAATCGAACTTCGCGAAACTCTCGAGTCGAACACAGCATTTTTTGATTTTACGCCGCGCACTCCGCTCTCTCCTGTGTTTCTGACCTGCAAAACGTGGCATTCACCGCGACGCATGGTGAGGTTTACTCAGTCGCATATCGAAGCCGAACATGGGTCCATAAACATTGATGCCGTAATTGGTGAATCGCGGTTCAGACAGATAGCCGTTTGAGATGTGCATATAATTCATGCCTGCCGAAAAGGAGTATTTCGGATTCACGTTGTAGCGGAAACCGGCGCCCATGCTGTACGTAAAGGTGAGGTTTTGGCCTTGGGCAAAGAGGACTCCCAGCGGTTCTTTCGCGTTGATCATGCCGGCGCCTCCGCGTTGCTCGAAGAAAGGCACGGCTTTCCAGTTATGGTGTACAAAATTGCGGCGAATTCCAAACATGAAGGCGTAGTAGTGAGTCTCGGGTCCACGTGGAATCGGGGTAATGGAGCCGCTGAAGGTGAAATCCATATTACCGCGGAAAATCCAGGGCCAGCCCACATTTGTCACCTGCCAACGCAACGAGGCGATGATCGGCACCAACGTATATTTCAGCGGCGTCATGTTGTAGGAATCCCCGACAGCGAAGTCGTAGATGAACGGAATGTTGACCGGATGCCAGCCAATATCAAGCGCAAAGTCGAGCCGATTCCTGCGATAGATTTCGGAATTGATGTCCGGGTGCTCGTGAGATTGTCCAACTGTGTCAATAAGCGATCGTGAACTTTCGCTGTGACATGCAGACTTTGAAGTTTTCCGCTCCTCCACGTCCGGCGGTTGGGAGGGCGAACTCCGCTGCTGAGAATTCAACGAACCAGCATAGTCGGCCTGCGGAGAGGGGGTCGTGCACTTAACGGCTGAGTCGAGCCGCAACCTACCCGAGCTCGTCTGCACCGGAAATAAAACTGGACTGAGCTTTGTGAGGCGAGTTGGGGGTTGAAGCGGAATTTTGCCCGAAACGATTTGCTCATACGGCTTTCCAGGTTTGGCACTCGTGCTTAGGTCGTCAGACATAGGTACGGACTGTGTGAGCTGAGCAAGGGAGGGCAGACATGCACCGAGGAGCAGAATCGGGACGAATCGGACCCTTAACGCGCAAGCGAGTTCCTCGTTCAAAAACGGTCTGGCCTGTTGCAGGTCAGCAGTGATGAATATTCGTCGCATGCCACTCCTTGGCGGGGAATCGAAGTTTATATCAGACCGAACACAGGATGAAGTCAGTTGCGGTCGCTGTGCCTGAAATCGTACGAGTTCAACAGGGCGGCGAAGGCGGGCGCTGACTTTATGCGTGATCAAAGCATGGAGCTCAGTGTTTGTGTGGAGTTGACCAGAAAGCGATCTGGAGCGACGCGGTGACGTCGGACTGGCGGGTAGTCGCAAGCAAGGGAATCTGCCAGCGCTCGTATTGGACATTGGCCGTGAAGCGAAACCCTGGTCCGGCAAAAATGTCGGCGTTCACGGCGACCTCGTTCTGGGTCCCACCTTGCGGCACATACCCGGGATCAAGTGTTCGATGACGGAGGTCCACGCCGATTCTTTTGCGGGGGCCGAGCCAATAATTTGCGTGAATCTGTTCGCCTTGTGCAGCGCGCCCGATCCAAGTTCCAATCAGCCGTCCGTCGTTGTTGTATCCGCTGTTGTATTGCCCGTTGTAATAGATGCAGATCCCGCAAAATGCCACCGGGTTGGTGTATCCGCCTTCGAGTCGGAGGTCCAGCCTGCTGATCCCGGGAACTTTTGCCAGGTAAAGTCCTCCTTGTGAGGCATTTCGGCGCATGTATGGAATGGGGGACGGCTCATCTTCGCTCAATGTCTCGCCGTAGAGCGTAAGCCAGTTGCGCAAGCCGGGGAGGCGATATGCGAAATCTGCACTCGTGCGGCCGTCACCCAGAACATCGCCGTGGTAGTGGCGACCAAAATTGCTGTCTAGGAATGTCGTGATGTTGAGCGGGTTTGCCGGGCCTCCGTAAACTGTGGTCTTCGCCATGCCGAACTCAAAATTCGGCGTCACCTTTATGCTGATCTTGCCGCCACTGAGGAACGGCTCGGGATGCAAGTTCTTTCCATATTGTCCGATTAACGTCGGTGCGGTGGCTCCCGTGTAGATTGTGGTTTGGAACGGCAATCCAGTCATGTGCCCGATGAAGGCCTCGACTCGTAGGTCACCCAGGTATCGAAACAGCCACGGTAACCGAAAAGGACTGACCCGATTGACGGTAAACATGTTGTTTAACGGAAGGGCATTGTCGGAAAAAATTATCGTTCCGCCATTGCTTGGGCCCCACCAGAGGCTGTTCTTGCCGAACGAGAACTGCCAGTTGCCAAGAGTCAGACCTAAGTACGTGTCGAGCAGCCGAAAGCGGCTAATGGACGCAGTGGGGAGTGCAGGACCCGTAGGCCAACCGTCCGTGCTGTTGAAGAAATTCAGCATGGATTGTGTGGGGGCCGGACCAGAGGGCGCATATTGATATTCGCCCCTGGCGTAGAGGACCAGTGGGCCTGCAGCCGCCCAGCCCGATGCGCCATCCACAGTGTTGAAT
>QHVR01000026.1 GCA_003223595.1 Acidobacteriota bacterium | reverse complement strand
ATCCATGACATGCGTTTCCAGTTCGGTGCAGGCGGGACTGGTCGACCACAACATCCCCTGCACGCCCAGTCCGGAGGACAGCAGATCTCCCAGAATTCCCGGCCCGGAAGCATTACAGGGGAAATATCCGAACCAGTTCGGCGATTGCCAATGCGTGATGCCCGGAAGGATCACGCGGTCCATATCTTTGAGCAATACTTCAAAGGGTTCGCCTTGAGCCGGAGGGTTCTCTGGCAGCATGGTGCGAATTTCGCCGGGCTTCACCCGCGACATCACCGGAAGAGATTCAACTCGATCTTGGTAATCCGCGATCCAGTCGATCACCGCATGGCCATGGCGGCGGAATTCCTCAGGAGTCATATGAAACGATTTTTTCTGCGACACGGGCACCTCGATAGCAGTTTCCTTCATCATTGCGCTCCTGATTGCACGATCAGTGGCTCGCGACGTTACTTCAGCCTTCCAAAGTAAATGCGAGTCGTGTACTCGAACACAACATGCCCCGCGCAAGAGTTCTCGTCGAAGATGCGGCGTAATTCGCGTAACATGGGCGCATGCTTGAGATGCCCCGGCGCCGGCGCATACGAGGACGAAAGCAGGCGGCCCTCCAGCCCTGCGTAATCGAATTCCTGCCGCATCGCGAAGCTCCGTTCCGTATACGGAGCGGGATCAAAAAATTCGTACACTGCATCCGTGGTGCGCTCGTGGCGCACCTCCTCATAGTCGGTTGCATGAGTCAGGAGCAATTGTTCATAGGCGCGCAGAAAAGGGGTGCGGTCGATCAGCCGCTCATTCCACAGCAGCACCAGCCATCCGCGCGGTTTGAGAATTCTGACGAACTCCCGCCGGCTGGCGCCCCGCTCGAACCAGTGTGCGGCCTGAGCCGCTGTGACGAAATCCACGCTGGCGTCTGGGAGCGTCGTAGCTTCAGCTTTTCCGGCTGTACTGATCAGGTTGGGAAAAGCTGATAGCAATCGCTCTCCTGCCCTTCGCATCTCCTGGTTGGGTTCGACAGCAAAGACCCGATTACCATTTCCCAGCAGCATGCGCGTCCAAATGCCACTGCCCGAAGCGATATCTGCAATGACATGCCCCGGAGTCAGGCCGCACTCCACTTGCAGCGCCCGCAAGGCCTCAGCGGGATATCCGGGGCGATAACGGACGTAGTTCTCGACTCGATCGGAGAATCGGCTGGTCGCGTTGGAAGCGGGCATAAGCGTGAATTCGACTTGCCAGAAAGCCCATTCTAACGGCAGGATAGAAGTGTTGTCCCTTCCGGGCTGCATTCTCCCCATGGGGGATTCGCGGCAGCGTGAAATCGCACGAACCAGGAAAACATGCGAGTAGTCATCAAAGTCGGCACCAGCCTCATTGCTCCCGACGGGCAGATCGATATCAATCTGCTGCGCGGCATGGTGGACCAGTTTGATTGGTCCAAGAATGAGTACCTGATTGTCACTTCGGGAGCGATTGCCGCGGGCATCTCGGGCCTGAAGTTGCGAAAACGGCCAACCGGCGTCCCACGCATGCAGGCCTGCGCCGCAGTAGGGCAGAGCAAACTGATGCACACCTATGAGCGCCTGTTTTTCGGGAAGAAAATCGTTGCTCAATTGCTGCTCTCGAGCGACGACTTCACTTCTTCTGTTCGGTATCGGAACCTGCAGAACACTTTGGCAGAGTTGTTGTCGCTGGGGGTCGTGCCGATCGTGAATGAAAACGACAGCGTCTCTGTGCGGGAGTTGGAAGGCGCGTTTGGTGACAACGACGAACTCAGTTCACTCCTCGCCACTGCCGTGAAGGCCGATTGGCTTCTGCTCTTAACCAATGTTGACGGATTCATGATTCCAAACGGCCACAAGAAGCCACGTCTCCAGCGTGTGATTCGGAAGCTTACCCCCGCCCTCGAGGCGCAATGCAATGGCAAAAGTCGCTTGGGCCGTGGCGGCATGCTGTCCAAGCTGCGCGCCGCCAAACTCGCCAGCGAGGCCGGGGTCCACGTGGCTATCGTGAACGGGCGGCACCCCCAGGCTATTACGTTGGGAGTCTGCGGCAAGATAGGAACTTATTTTCCCGGGCAGAGGTTGAGCTGATGGCGAGTGCTTCCATCTCCGCTTTGACCCAGGAAAAAATCCTGCGTGCGCGTGGTGCGTCGGCGAAGGTCGCCCTGCTCTCGACCGCGGACAAGAATTCTCTTCTGCTCGCCATTGCCGACTCCCTGGAAGCGTCGCAGAGAGCCATTCTCGACGCCAACACCGCAGATATTGAGAACTCCGGCATGCAAGGCGCTATGCGGGACCGGCTTCTGCTGACACCGGCGCGAATTAAGGAGATGGCGGCCGGTGTGCGCGAGGTGGCGGCCTTGCCCGATCCCATCGGCGAGATTCTTGCCGAATGGACCAAGTCCAACGGCCTGCATATCCGCAAGGTTCGTGTGCCGCTGGGAGTGATCGGCATCGTGTACGAGTCTCGGCCCAATGTCACCGTGGATACCGCTGTGGTGGCTCTGAAGGCGGGGAACGCCATCGTCCTGCGCGGGGGGAAGGAAGCGGCGCGCACGAATCAGGTGCTGGTGGAGATCATGACGAAGGTGGCTGGCATCCCCGAAGGTGCAATCGAATTGCTGGATTCCGGAACGCGCCACTCGGTGCAGGCGTTGATTACGGCTCGCGGCTTGATCGATGTCGTGATTCCCCGTGGCGGCGCGGGGCTCATCCAGTACGTGACGGAAAACTCCACGGTGCCTGTGATCGAGACGGGAGCGGGAAACTGCCATGTGTTCGTCGATGCCTCCGCTGATCTCGACATGGCAGACAAAATTGTGATGAATGCCAAGACACAGCGCCCCTCGGTGTGCAACGCCGTCGAGAAGTTGCTGGTGCATGAGCGCATCGCCGCGGCATACGTCCCGCGTATTCTGCGAAAGCTGGTTGATGCCGGGGTTGAGCTGCGCGGCGACGACCGGGTTCGCTTTGTGGCACCCGATTTACCAATATCCTCCGCCAAAGATCAGGACTGGCACGAAGAGTATTCGCGCCTTTGCATCGCGACAGCCGTGGTGGCCGATGTCGAGCAGGCGATCGCTCATATCAACAAGTTCTCCACCAAACATTCCGACGCGATTGTGACCACTGACGAAGCGAATGCCCGGAAATTCTTGCGCGAAGTGGATTCTGCCGCTGTGTACTGGAACGCCTCGACGCGCTTCACGGATGGCGCGGAATTCGGCTTCGGGGCGGAAATGGGCATCAGCACGCAGAAGCTCCATTGCCGCGGGCCCTTCGCGCTGGCGGAACTCACATCATCGAAGTACGAGATAGTCGGTTCCGGCCAGATCCGCTCCTGATGAAGGCGCAGCTCTAAGTTCCTGGGCTGTGCTACTCTGAATACCCTTCGGTCCAGGAGCCCGATGAAATCCCTTTCGATCGCCACGTTTCTGTTCGCCCTAATCGTTTCCGGTTCAGCCAGAACTCCCAACAGAAAATCTTCCACAGCGAGTGCTCCGGGCGGGGGTTTGCTCGGATTCCGTGATGCTGCCTCGGAATCCGCCATCGAAGCACGCTTCCTCGCAGTGCCCGACCCTAAGCTGGCGGAGCAGCATCTTCGAACGTTGACGCAAGCTCCCCATATGGCGGGCACAATCGAGGACAAAGCAACCGCCGACTACGTAGCGCAAAAATTCAGGGAAGCCGGTCTGGACACAGAAATTGTCGAATACAAAGTCTGGATTAACTATCCGTCAGAGATCAGCGTCGATCTCACCGCGCCCCCCGGAGTCGAAATGCACGGCCCCACTCGCGAGCATGTCGATGGCGATCCCTTTCAGGACGATCCCCGGGTAGTCATGCCATTCACCGGCATGTCACCTTCGGGCGATGTGGAAGCTGACGTGGTCTATGCCAATTACGGATCCCCGGACGACTTCGAGAAGATCGAGAAGATGAAAATTGATGTGCGGGGAAAAATCGTCCTCGTGCGCTATGGCCAGAACTTCCGCGGAGTGAAAGCTTTCGTGGCGCAGGAACATGGGGCGGCGGGAGTCATCATCTACTCCGATCCGGCTGACGACGGCTGGCGACGCGGTGACAAATACCCAGAAGGACCCTGGCGCCCCGATACCGGCGTCCAGCGTGGCTCCATAGGGTACATGTTCGAGTTTCCCGGCGATCCCACCACTCCCGGCATCGCGTCAGTTCCCTCGCTCCCATCATCTGAACGCATTGCCCCGCAAGCCTCGGCACAAATGCCGAAAATTCTGGTTACGCCGCTCTCTTATCACGACGCCTGGCCTATCCTGCAGTACCTCGACGGACCTGAGTCACCTCGCGAATGGCAAGGCTCGCTGCCATTCACCTATCACGTGGGTCCAGGCCCGGCACGCGTGAAGATGCATCTCAAGCAGGAGTATGAATTCCGCACGTTGTGGGATGTGATTGGAAAAGCGCAAGGCAGTGAATTGCCCGATGAATGGGTGGTCGCAGGCAATCATCGCGACGCGTGGGTCTATGGCGCAGTCGATCCCAACAGCGGCACTGCGGCCATGCTGGAAGCAGTACACGGGATTGGAGAACTGCTCAAATCAGGCTGGAAGCCT
This sequence comes from Acidobacteriota bacterium, assembly GCA_003223595.1. GTDB lineage: Bacteria > Acidobacteriota > Terriglobia > Terriglobales > Acidobacteriaceae > Sulfotelmatobacter. The sequence continues at coordinate 2,648 of QHVR01000026.1, read as the reverse complement.
AAGCGCACCATGGTATTCGGTAGCTGGGACGGCGAAGAAGAGGGCCTGATGGGCTCGACCGAGTGGGTCGAGCAGAACCAGGCGGAGCTCCGCAGATCTCCCGCGTATTTCAACATGGATGTGGCCGTTTCCGGTCAGAAATTTGGCGCTTCGGCTGTGCCTTCTCTGAAGCAGTTTGTGCGCGATGTTACCAAGGCGGTGCCCAGCCCGAAGGGCGGGACGGTGTACCAGAACTGGGAGAAAGCTGCGCACGCTCCTCCCGCGCCTTCCGACACGCCCCTCGAGAACCATCGCCCTCCCGCCGCGCAGGCCAAGACCGATGTTCCGGTAGGAGATCTCGGCAGCGGTTCGGACTACACGGCCTTTCTCCAGCACCTGGGAGTGCCCTCAATCGACATCAGTTCGAGTGGATCCTACGGGGTTTATCACTCGGTGTTCGACAACTTTGCCTGGTTCAAGAAATTCGGCGACCCCGATTTTGCTTATGAGCAACAGATGGCACGCGTCTTTGGCCTGCAGATGGTCCGAATGGCCAATGCGGATGTGATCCCCTACGACTACGAGGAATATGGCCAGGAGATCAAGTCCTATCTCGATGCGGCAGGGAAGAGAGCCCACGACAAATTTGGCGAAAAGGGGCTCGACTTTGCACCCGTCAGTGCGGCTGCCCGTCACTTTGAGGCCGCTGGGGCAAAGCTGCTGTCCAAGGAAAAGAATCCTCCCCGCGACGTTTCGCGCCTGAACCAGGTCTTGTTGGATACGGAGCGTGCCTTGCTTGTGCCGGAGGGCTTGCCTCACCGCAGTTGGTATCACCATGCCATCTACGCGCCGGGCGAATACACCGGCTATGCTGCCGTGGTGATTCCCGGGGTCAATGAGGCTCTGGACAAAGGAGATATGGAACGAGCCCAACAGCAACTGGCTGTGCTCGCCGCCGCGCTGGAGCGCGCCGCTAAGACCCTGGACGGATACCGCTAGAGCGCCCGAACGCCTTTGGGGAACCTTTGCTCGATTCGACTCGTATCAGCTGGCAGGCGTCTTTGTGCCTGAGAGGTGTCCTATGGTCGAAAGGCGTTCTTCGTTTCCACTGAACAAAACACTTCTGATCTGTCTCGCGTTGATCGCGTTCGCCGCTCCCTCGGTTTGCGCAGCCGACGACTGGAAATATGAGGAGACTCGTCGCGACGCCCGCGAATTCGTGACTGGCGGGACGATCCATGTCCGCATGACCGTGGGGGACCTTCACATCAAGCGCGGAGATTCCAGCCAGATCCGGCTGGAGTACACGGTGAAATCGAGGCACGAATCGAGTGTGAAGAAAACTACCGTGGAGTTCGACGTTCATGGCAAAGATGCCGCTATCGAATTTCACTCGCCCTCTGGGGGGAACACGAATCTTGACGTCGAGCTCGAAGTGCCGGAGAACAGCAATCTTGACGTGCACGAGAAAGTCGGCGACCTCACCGTAGAAAACATCGAGGGCGACAAGGACCTGAGTCTCGGGGTAGGCGATATCCGAATCGCCACCGGCCACTCCGGCTACCGCTTTGTTCACGCCAGTGCCGGAATTGGTGACGTGAACGGAGATGGCTATGGCGAAACTAGCGGCTGGTTAGGCAAGACCCTGAAATACCACGGTGATGGCAAATACGAGCTCCGTGCTCATGTCGGAGTGGGTGACATCAACCTGGAAGGCAAATAGCGCCGCGATTGTGTAGGGGCGGACGCTTGGTCCGCCCCGAGCGAAGCGAGTCTAGTCCTGTAGCGTCAGTCAACGCCCTTCCTACCAAACGTGGCAAGCATTCTCAGCAACCATAGGCTGCCCAGTCTTGCATCCCCACGCCTTCTGGAACTCCGGCATATTCTGCACCACGCCGTTCACCCGATACTTGCCCGGCGAGTGCGGATTGGTGCTTACCTGCATGCGCAGATATTCCGGCCTCTGCTTCTCGCACCATACCCTGCCGAAGCCCAGGAAAAACCGCTGCTCCGGTGTATAACCGTCAATCTTCTGCCCTTCTTTTCCGCTCTTATCGTCCGCGATCATATGCTCGAGGGCTGCTAGCGCCACCCGCGCTCCTCCGTTATCGGCCGTGTTCTCGCCCAGCGTCAGGCGCCCGTTGAGCTTCATGTTGTCGACGGCAACAAAGTTGGAGTATTCATCGGCCACGCAGCTCACTCGTTTTTCGAACTCTTTTCCGTCCTGCTCCGTCCACCAATCGCGCAAGTTCCCCTGCGGATCAAATTTGCGTCCCTGATCGTCGAAGCCGTGCGTGAGTTCGTGACCAATCACGAGCCCAATGCCTCCGAAGTTGACCGCGTCATCCATGTTCTTGTCGAAAAACGGAGGCTGCAGAATTCCCGCCGGAAACACGATTTCATTGAATGACCCGCTGTAATAAGCATTGACCTCCGGCGGTGTCATGCCCCACTCATCGCGATCAAGCGGCTTGTCGATCTTTGCGATCTGCCGCTTCGATTCAAACTCTTCGGAGCGTTCTACATTTCCGACAAGATCATTGGGCTTGATCACTACCGAACTGTAATCCCGCCATTTGTCGGGATAGCCAATCTTGTTACGGATCGCCTGCAGCTTGACCTTGGCTTGCTTCTTGGTTTCGGGGCTCATCCAGTCGAGCCCCTGGATA
>QHVR01000773.1 GCA_003223595.1 Acidobacteriota bacterium | reverse complement strand
GATGTCCATCCCGAAGTAGCGGACATTGCCGGCGCAATGACTCCTGTCCCGGGCGGAGTCGGCCCCCTGACCATTGCCATGCTGATGTTCAACACGGTAAAAGCAGCCAGGATGCGCAGAGGAAGTCGAGTTCCGGAACTATCCCGTGCATAAAATCACGTCTCCTCCCCCCGCTGATGACATGGATCCCTCATGCTGAAAGTCGGCTTGACCGGAGGAATTGCCTCGGGAAAATCCGCCGTCGGAGAGATGTTTGTTGCTCGGGCGCATCTGGTCCAGGCAGACCGCCTTGCCCATGAGCTCATGAATCCTGGAGAGCCGGTGTACAACCAGGTAGTCCGGCACTTCGGCCGCGAGATCGTGAATCCGGACGGAAGCGTCAATCGCGCCAAATTGGCAGAGCTTGCCTTCGGAGCCCCTGATCTTCCCGAGGACCAGCGCGGCTCCCGCGTGGATGAGCTCAACCGTATCGTGCATCCAGCCGTAATCCGCAGCCAGGAAGACTGGATGCAAGCAATTGGCGCTCAAAACCGGGATGCAGTTGCGATCGTGGAAGCAGCTCTCATTTTGGAAGCTGGCATGGGCAAGAGGTTTGATCGCCTGATCGTGGTCACATGCGCGCCCGAACAGCGAACTGCACGGTTCGCTGCCCGTCAGAAAATCGATCTGGAGAGCGCGACCAAGGAGGTGCGGCGCCGCATGGCAGCGCAGCTCCCCGATGAAGAGAAGGTCAAAGCTGCCGATTACGTGATCGACAACTCCGGCTCCTTGGCAACAACTCGCGAACAGGTGGCCGAGATTTGGAAAAAGCTGCAGTCTGAAGCATCTTCCACCACTTCCTGAACGAAGCTCGACGCGCTGTCCCTTGCCACACGCGCCAGCATTTAGAATGAACTTGGGACCTTCTACTCCCAGACATCGTACTTATATTCGTAGTCCATATCGGATGGTCGAACTATGAAACTGATCCGGCCGTTAATCCTGGCGATGGCCATTGCCGGCGCATTCTTTTATTTCACGACCTGGCGCTCGAACTCCAAAGAAGAATTTCATCCCAGCACCTGGTTTTCGCGTCCCTCGCAAGTGGAAATTACCGAAGCCGCGCCGAACGAATCGCTCGACGGCGAAGAGCAGAACAATATCTCGGTCTACAAGAGAAACATTCCTTCGATTGTGAACGTCACCTCGCGCGCCGTCACATTCGATTTTTTCTATGGCTTGGTACCGCAGGAGGGGCAAGGATCCGGATTTATTATCGACAAAGACGGCCATATTCTCACCAACTATCACGTCATCGCCGACGCCCGCCAGGTCGAAGTCACCCTGCACAACCGCAAGAAATACCGCGCCACCGTGGTCGGCACAGACCCGGCTCACGATCTCGCCGTAATTCAGATCAAGGCGCCGGATCTTGTTCCTGCAGTGCTGGGCGATTCGCGCAATTTGCAGGTAGGGCAGAAGGTCTATGCCATCGGGAATCCGTTCGGCCTCGCCGGAACCATGACCCGTGGAATTGTGAGTTCCATTCGGCCGGTGCGGGAACCCAATGGCGCCACCATTGACGAAGCAATTCAGACCGATGCCTCCATCAATCCCGGTAACTCCGGCGGCCCGCTTATCAACTGGCACGGCGAAGTCATTGGCATCAATACCATGATTCTTTCCAGCGTCAGCCAGAGTGCCGGCATCGGTTTTGCCATTCCCATCAACACCGCCAAGGCCGTTCTGAATGACCTGATGACTCTGGGCAGGGTGCGCCGTCCCGCGCTCGGAGTGCGCACCATCGCCATCACTCCGGAGCTTGCGGACGAGATGGGACTCCCGGCGGATCACGGACTACTAATCATCCAGGTGACCCCTGGCAGTGCTGCCGATCAGGCGGGACTCCGTGCCGGCACCGAACGCGCGTACCTTGGAAATACCCCCATCTCGTTAGGGGGTGACCTCATCGTTGCGATCGATGACCAGAAAATCGAAGATGAGCAGGACCTGGCTCAGATCATGAACAATCATCGTGCTGGCGATTCAGTGAAAGTCACAATCTATCGCGGCAAGAGAAAAATGGATGTAACCGTCTCCCTAGGCGAAGCCCGCCAGCAAGTGTAGTGGCGGGCGCCTCGTCCGCCCTGCTTGCGAAGCGAGTGGGTATGCGCCTCGACGATACGAGAATCCTGTCTTCCTCTGTGATCCCCTGTGTCCTCTGTGGTGCAAACAGCTCAGCACACGGCGCGCGGGGCAGAATCGCGTGCCGCCGCAGGTGTATTGCCTCGGATGCAAATAAGCATTACCTTAAGACCCTGCCTATGACTGCAGTCCTGTAGCCGCCGTCACCTGTTCGCGAAATCGGGGCGATAGCTCGTCAACGCCCTGTCCCCATCCGTGTGCTTTCTGC
>QHVR01000025.1:3677-11335 GCA_003223595.1 Acidobacteriota bacterium | reverse complement strand
CTTCTTTCTTCCGGAGCAGGCGTTATTTTTTGCTCCTGCGATCGTCACCGGATCGCTGCGTTCCTCCGGTGAGTTTCTCCGCGGCCATGGCGCGGAGATGACGAGCGTGCTCATGCAGAGCCTGGCGAAGTTCCTGGAGGACCTGTACGGTTTCAGCATCGCTGGCTGTGGCCGCTTTTGCGCACAGGTCACGAATGCGGTCTTCGAGTCGGCGGCTGGGCATCACGAATATAACTACGGTAACGCGTGCATGCGGGTGGAGTTTCTTACTGTTCAGGACAGCAGAACGGGTTCAGAAAAATGTACGACAGGTTATGAGGCAAAGCTGCTCGGCAATACCGCGCTTGGGTGGTTCCCGCCGACCATGCCTCCGCAGAGATTGCAGACGATGTCAGCATCGCACACGAAACACACTCTCACTCACGTGTGAGGGAAACATTGTGTGGCAGGACCTACGAATTCTAAATAGAGGAAAATACGGATTGTCACCGCACGAAGGAACTAGCCGGGAAGGAATGGGGAATGTGACTTTGCTGATGCCTGGCGTTCCAACCTAAACTCTTTTCTGCTAGCCTTTCCCTGCCCTGTTTTCCGTCAAAATCACTCCCCGCATTTTGGAGATTGAGCTAGCGCTACCCATGTCCAAAGCTACTCCCGATATGTCCGTGCTGATGGCCGCGAAGAACGGATTGGTGTATCTCACCTCGAATGACTGGGTTTTGATCGCCGATAAAGCCGTGCGCCGGCAATTCAAGGCCGGGGAAAGTATTGTGCAGCGCGAACGCCGAAGCCACGGTATTTTCCTGATTTTGAAAGGTACGGCATCAGTACAGATTGCTTCCCAACCTACGGCAGTTGAGATCGGACCAGGACAGATTTGTGGCGAGATTTCTTTTCTCGACGAGTTGCCGGCCACGGCGAACGTGGTCGCCAAAGAAACTGTGGAAGCCTACTACTTGGATCGCGCTTCGTTGCAGTCTATGTTCGAGCTGTTCCCTCACTTGGGCTCGCGCTTCTATCATTCATTGGCGGCCATCTTGTCGCGGCGACTGCGGGAAATTATCGATCCGAAGACGCCGAACAAGTGACTCCCGCCCGAACTTGTTCGATCAGCGCTTCGCCCATAGTGGCGGGCAAAACTGTGCTAGCCTGACAGGTCCAGCGTTGCTGCTGATGCGCGGTCTGGATGCATGAGGGGCAACTCAGCCCCGCGCTCACGAACTTTCTTTCATGATGGACCCATTCAATCTCCGGCTTGCGCTGGTTTCGGCCGCTGTGCTGGGTTTTCGCCACGGGCTGGATTATGACCACATCGCGGCCATTAGCGACATCAGCAGCGTGCAGGCGAACGCTCGCGATGCCATGCGCTACGGGTTGCTCTACGTCGCTGGACACGCGACCACTGTGGCGTTGCTCGGCGGTGCCGCGGTTGTATTTCGCATCGCCCTTCCTTCCGCCACCGACCGCTGGGCAGAGCGACTGGTTGGAGCCACTCTTTTAGTTCTCGGTCTTTACGTCCTGGGCACATTCCTGCGCCCAGCGGCACATAGCCATGCCCGCCCAAGAACGCGTATTACGTTGCTGATCAATGGCGCGCTTTGGATCTATTGGAGGTTGAGCCGAGTGTTCGGCGGGACTCGGGTTGAAGCTCCTCAAATCTTCAAGGATGGTTACGGAACGGGTTCGACGTTTCTGGTGGGTGTAATTCACGGATTGGGGGCGGAGACGCCGACCCAGATCCTTCTATTCCTCATGGCGGCAAATCTCGGAGGCGTAGGTATAGGTCTGATGGGACTGCTGATGTTCATTGTTGGGTTGCTGCTGATGAATACCCTTATGTGTGCATCAGCGGCCGGACTGTTTTCCGCAGTCCTCGCCCGTCCAAAGGCGCTTCAGGCGGTTACTCTGGCGACCTCGGCGTACAGCATTGTGGTAGGAGCGATCTTTCTGCTGGGTTTAGGAACCAAGCTGCCGTCACTGACCAGTTGACGCAAAAGGGTGTTTCAAGTGTGCAGGAGTTTTCACTCGGGAAAAAGCTAGGAGCGGAGGTATTGTCGAGAGTGGCTTTCGATTCAAGTACTTACGTTATGGCCCATTTTGGTACTCAGAGTGCTTTGTAAAGCTCGGGAACGTCTACGTACTGTGGGAGTGGAGTAAGCACTGGGTACGAGCTTTCTACGATATTCAGGAGGAAAGACCCTTTATGAAGCGAATTCTGTGGGTAGTATTGCTGGCGAGTCTGGCGCTGCCGCTGGCGGCGTTTGCCGACAACTCCGTTGATTTCACGAACTCAGGCGGCACCCTCAGTGGGGGTACCGGCGGGTTAACCCTAAGCGGCTCAACCCTGATCGCCATCAACGGTATCAACGGGCTGCAAACCGGCATCAATCTCGGCACGCTGTCGTTCTCGACAGGCGCGCTCGCGTCCGGCAATCTCCAGACGTCGGGAACTTTCGCGGCGGGAGGCACCTTCACCATCGTCTCAAATACGTTGGGTACCCTGTTCTCGGGAAGCTTTGACAGCCCTGTAAAGTGGCAAGTCGTGGAACTGGCTAATGGAACCCACAACTACACGCTCACCGGAACCATTTCCGGCACCTGGGAAGGACGGGGCAAGGTTTTCGGCGCGACGATCCAATTGACGATCGCCACCGGAAAGGGCTCCTTCAATGGCTCGACCACGATTTCGAGCGGCGACACCAACATTGTCGTGCCGGAACCCAGCAGCCTGACCCTGATCGGAACTGGTTTGGTCGGCCTGGCCGGAGCCCTGAAACGGAAACTGAAAGCGTAACTGCTTTGCTCCTGAATACAGCCCCGCCCAATGGCGGGGCTTTTTATTTGCTCTGCCCGGTACCTCCGTGTTCATTACGGCAGTAACGGGTGCCGGGGGATTACCGTTGACCGGCGCAACTGCCCGTCCTTACATTGCCAGCAGGGGGATGTATGAAAGACATTCACGAGGTCCTGCGGCAAAAGCAGGCAAAGTACGCCCAGCTTGGGAAGCAGATCGAGATGCTCCAGCAGGCCGCCGAGAAGTTGCGCGAGGTGGCTCCCCTGCTGGCCGAGAGCGACGAAGAAGACAACGTCGTTCTTTCCGAAGTAGACGACTCACAGAGCGATTCCATGGCAGCCAAAGCGGGGGCCGGTTCGACAGGCAGCACAGCCTCCAAGGCAACGCGGCCAAGTGCTCCACGCTGGCCCTAATTCCGTCCAGGGCAGCCCTCTCCAATTTCCGTTATGAACCTGCAAGCCCTCTTGATATCGAGCGATGACTCGGCGGCGGACGTACTGGGGAGAGTCCTGTCCGGTTTTGAGATTGCGATGGACCGTTCCAGCGATCCCGAAACAACCCTGGCCCGCATTCAGCAGCAGAGATTCGACGCTCTGATCGTGGACTTCGACGAGCCCAAGTTGGCTGAAGATGTCCTAGGGGAGACTCATCGACTCGGAACCAACCCCATCAGCATTGCGCTAGTAGCAGATTCGTCGCAAGTACGGGCAATTCTGACTGGGGGCGCGCATTTCGTGCTGTATAAACCGCTTTCCGAGGAGGCGGCCAAAGTCGGTTTGCGACCTGCGGCTGGGCTTTTGGGTCGCGAGCGCCGGCGCGCTTTCCGCGTTCCGGTGCAGGCGCCGGTTGAAATCACGCTGGCGGACACTCGTAAGCTGGATGGAATCCTGCTCGACATTTCCGAGACCGGCATGGATGTCCTTACCGCCGAAGCGCAAGTCTCGGGAGCTCTGCTCGCTTTCCGTTTCCAATTGCCGGATGGAGCGGTCGACATCGAGGCGCATGGCCAGGTAGCTTGGGCGAGTCCCAATGGACAAACTGGCGTTCGTTTCCTGGATCTCTCGGAATCCGCGCAGGTCAAGCTTAAGCAATGGTTGAAAGCCGCGGCTGCGGCAGTTGGTGGTCCCGAGGAAGAGAGTGTTCCCCACTGCAAGCTCACGGACCTCAGTACGGGCGGCTGCTACGTGGAAACTGAGGCGCCTTTTCCGGAGCGTGCTCTGATCGATTTCTGCCTCAAGACAAAAATGATGGAGGTGCACACCGAAGGCATGGTGCGGGTCATGCATCCGGGCCACGGAATGGGCCTTGAGTTTCCTTCCCGAACGTCGGAGCAGAGAGCGCAGGTGACCGATTTGATTGATCTGTTGCGGAACAGTCCAAACCAGATGCCCGAGCTGATCATTTCGCCGCGCGCCCTGCTGGCCGATGTGAAACAGTTTGAGCCCGAGGACAAGCACGCCAGCGCCTCGGGGGATGAGTTGGAAGATCCGCTGGTGGAACTCCTCCGCCGCGGGGCCACGCTGCAACAGGACGACTTCATGGCAGAGCTGCAGCAGCAACGCAATTAAGCACTTCCTCGCTCCCTCACAAAAAGCATTCCCTTCTACTATCCTGGTCGGCGAATTCCACAGTACTTGAATTAGACTTGTTCGTTCCTTTGCGTTCAATTTGCCGGACGAGACGCCATCCTGGGTAGCGATTCCACTCTGCATTCGTTTACTCCACCGCCACAGAACTCCGTGCGATGGACTCCTCTGCTCGTGATCGCCGCGGCTGCGTTCGCCGTGGAAGTCCCGTTTTTCTTTTTCGGTACACCTTCCGGACATGATGTCGAATTTCACCTCTATTCCTGGCTGGAGGTCCTGGGACAATGGCGGCATGGGATCTTCTATCCACGATGGGCAGGGCTGGCACACTTCGGATACGGTGAGCCGCGCTTCATCTTCTATCCCCCGGCCTCGTGGCTGCTAGGAGCAACCTTAAGCGCCATCGTTCCTTGGACCGTCGCAGCTAGCGTTTATATCTGGCTGGTGCTCACGGCGGCGGGCATTTCAATGCTTGTCTTAGCGAGGCGTTGGCTGGAACGGCGAGACGCGCTCTTCGCAGCGGTACTGTACGCCGTAAATCCGTACCATCTGGTGATCGTCTATTGGCGCAGTGCCTTCGCGGAACTTCTGGCAGCCTGCCTCCTGCCGTTGCTGCTCTTGTTTATCTTGAAAGCGGTGGAAGACGAGCAGCGAATGATGGTGCCGCTCGGAATCGTCCTGGCGGCGGCGTGGCTGACGAACGCTCCGGCAGCGGTCATGATTCATTACTCCATGGCGCTGCTGATCTTATTTTTCGCTATCATGAAGCGGTCGCCGCGTCTGCTGCTGGATGGCGCTGCGGCGGTCGCGTTGGGTGCCTGCCTGGCTAGTTTTTATCTACTGCCGGCAGTGTACGAACAGAAGTGGGCGGACATCGGAGAAGCGGTTTCAGCAGGATCGCGCCCCGCCGATAACTTTCTCTTCATTCACACCACAGATGCGGATCATGATGCCTTCAACCGGATGGTCTCCTGGGTCGCAATGCTGGAGATGGGAGTCATCGTGGTGGCCGCGACTGTCGCGACGATCCAAAAACGAATGAAAACCCCGCTGTGGCAGTTACTGCTGGGATGGGGCACCGTGTGCGCATTCTTCCTTCTTCCCATCTCGCTCGTTTTCTGGAAAGTTCTGCCCAAGATGCAGTTCATGCAGTTCCCTTGGCGGTGGCTGTTGTGTCTTAGCCTGATCTTCACGATCTTCGTAGCACTTGGGCTACAGGGCTGGTGGATGCGGACCACCGTCTGCCTGCTCTCGATTGTGGTGATTGCGGCTGCCTGGACTCGGGTGCAGGCACCATGGTGGGACAACGCCGCGGACTTGCGGGAGATGCAGGACAACATGGAATCGGGGGCGGGATACGAGGGTACGGACGAGTACACGCCTGTGGGTGCGGATCCGGCCGTGCTCGATAAGACAGCGCGGGACGTAGCGGTGGAGGGGCCCGCTCGCGCCGCGATTCATATTCTCCGCTGGAACGCGGCCGCAAAAGAGTTTACCGCCCAAGTGTCGTTAGCCGACCAATTGGCTTTAAAGTTGTTTCCCTATCCCGCATGGAAAGTGGAGGTCAACGGACATCCCGTAGCCGCTTCCGTCCGTAAGAGTACAGGCCAGATACTGATACCCGTGCAGGCGGGGCTGAACCGGGTGCAGATCCGATTCGTGAGAACCTGGGACCGCACAGCAGGCGCATGGATCTCAGCCGTGACTTTCATCCTGGTCTTGCTTTGGTTCCTCTGGCCGAGTGGCACCCGCGCCCTGACTCCACAAATGCAAAGCCGGAGCTCTCGAGTCTGACGAATGAGGCGCGTGCTGATCGCAACTTCGAATCCCGGGAAACTGCGCGACTTCGCCGGGGCAGCGCAAGTACACGGCATTGAAATCGCCGGGATTCCCAACTTCGAGTCTCTGCCCACGCCCGTAGAAGATGGCAAGACCTTCGAAGAGAACGCCCGCAAGAAAGCCGAGGAATACAGCCTGGCCGCTGCCGAAGAAATTGTGGTCGCAGACGATTCCGGATTGGAAGTCGATGCCTTGCATGGGGCCCCGGGAGTGCACTCCGCCCGCTACGCTGCTGACGAACCGCATTTGGCCGACGCCAACACTGACGATGAGGCCAATAACGCCCGTGTACTCCGCGAATTGGCGCAGGTTTCTCCGGAGAAGCGCACCGGACGCTTCGTCTGCGTGCTGGCAGCGGCACGCAATGGCAAAACCCTGGCCATATTTCGGGGCACGGCCGAAGGAATTATTCTGGACGCACCACGCGGGAGCAACGGCTTTGGATACGATCCTCTGTTTTACTTTCCCCAGATACACAAGACATTCGCGGAACTGAGTCCCGAGGAAAAATCCCAATACAGCCATCGCGGCGCGGCGTTACGCCAGTTTCTCGACTGGCATGAGAAACAATTTCCCCGCTAGCTCATCTAAGCAACCCTGTGACCTCTCCACTGAAAGCTCCTAAGGCACTGATCTTCGATATGGACGGAGTGCTGGTTGACTCCGAGCCCTTACACAAGCGGGCCAAGCAAATGGCCTTTCAAGAGGCTGGCATTCATTTCCCGGAACAGACCTATGACAACTACAAGGGGCGGCCGGATGCGACCATGTTTCACGAGGTGCTCGCCGGCAAGTCGGTGGACGACATTGCGGAGCTGCTCCACCGCAAGCATCAGCATTTCGAAAAAATAGAACATGAACTGCAGCCGATTCCTGGCGCAGTCGAATTTGTGAAGTGGGCGGCCGCCAGGTACCGGCTGGCACTGGCGACTTCCGCGACTCCCCGAAATCGCGCAGCAGCTTTGCAGAGTCTCGGCATCGCAGATTGTTTCGAGTCACTCGTCGATACTGCGCGCTTCGAGCGGCCCAAGCCCGATCCCGAGATCTTTCAAGTCGCCATGCAGGATTTGAAACTGAATGCAGCTGAGTGTTGGATCATTGAGGACTCGCTTCCCGGGGTGCGGGCGGGAAAAGCAGCAGGATGCATTACGGTGGGCATCACCACCACCTTCGATCCGGCGTCATTATGTGCAGCCGGGGCCGATCTCATCGTGAAGTCTTTCGGTGAGCTTCGGACTGTGCTCGAAAACGTGTAAGCGCCCTTCGCGACATGCCTCGACGGCAGCCCATTCCTTGACTTAGCTTCTCTCCGGGCCAGATAATAAAAAGTTATTTTGTCATTGTCGAACTCATAAGGAGCGATTCGTGGCGTCAGCCAGTTCTACTGCTCCCGTCTATGGGGTTGCACCACTGCGAGCCGGTCAGGGGTCGTCGTTTGT
>QHVR01000025.1:0-3557 GCA_003223595.1 Acidobacteriota bacterium | reverse complement strand
GAACTGATCGGGATATGGCTGCCGATCGCCTTTCACGCTCTGTACGGGTTCTACATCTGGTATCGCGGAGACGCGAATACCGCCTCCTATCCCTGGTCAGGCAACTGGATGTACAGCATGCAGCGCTGGAGCGGCGGGATTGCCTTCGTCTACATCGTCTGGCACACCTACACCATGCGCTTCAGCGGCACGGACCTGCACGACAATCCCGTGGCATCGTTTGGCAAGGTGGCGGCGGAAGTTCACAACCCCTGGCTGCTGGCGTTCTACGTAATCGGTTTGATCGCGGCCTCGTGGCACTTCGCTTACGGCATCTGGCTGTTCTGCGCAAAGTGGGGGATTGTGGTTGGCGACAAGGCGCAGGAGCGGTTGCTCAGCCTTTGCCTGGCATTCTTCGTGGTTTTGACCGTGGTCGGCATCGCCAGCCTCTACACCTTCCACTCTCGTTTTCAGAATCTTCCTGGTGTGACCGGCAACATTGCCTCGCGACACGCGGCATTGAAGGGAGCGCAGTAATATGGCGGCTCCTCGGATCATTGTCGTAGGCGGCGGACTCGCCGGACTGTCGGCCGTCATCAAGATCGCGGAGATGGGCGGACAGGTCGACCTCTTCTCAATCGTGCCGGTAAAGCGATCGCACTCGGTGTGCGCGCAGGGTGGCATCAATGCCGCCAAGAATCTCAAAGGCGAGGGCGACTCCACCTGGAAGCATTTTGACGATACGGTGTACGGCGGCGACTTCCTGGCCAATCAGCCTCCCGTAAAAGAAATGTGCGAGGCGGCCCCCGGGATCATCGATCTGCTGGACCGCATGGGCGTGCCCTTCAATCGCACGCCCGAAGGATTACTCGACTTTCGCCGCTTCGGCGGAACTTTGTACAACCGCACCGCGTTCGCCGGCGCCACCACTGGCCAGCAGTTGCTGTACGCCCTCGATGAGCAGGTACGGCGCTACGAAGCCGAAGGCAAGGTTAACAAGTACGAGCACTGGGAGTTTCTCTCCGCGGTGCTCGACGGCAATCGCGTGTGCCGCGGCATCTGCGCCATCGACCTCCGCTCGATGGAGGTGAAGACCTTCCCTGCTGACGCGATCATCATTGCGACGGGCGGGATCGGCGCCATTTTCGGAAAATCTACGAACTCTGTCGTCTGCACTGGATCCGCCCAGTCGGCCCTTTATCAGCAGGGCTGCTTTTACGCCAACGGCGAGTTCATCCAGGTTCACCCCACCTCAATCCCCGGCGAAGACAAGCTACGCCTGATGTCGGAGTCGGCTCGCGGCGAGGGAGGTCGCGTATGGGTTCCGAAGACTCCCGGCGACAACCGTGATCCCAAGTCGATCCCAGCGGGCGAGCGCTGGTATTTTCTGGAAGAGTGGTATCCGAAGTATGGAAATCTGGTGCCGCGCGACGTGGCCACACGTGCGATCTTCAAAGTTGTTTACGAGCACAACCTCGGCATCGACGGCAAGCCGATGGTCTATCTCGACCTGACTCACATCGATCGCAAGGTGCTCGACCGCAAGCTGGAAGGCATTCTCGAAATTTACGAAAAGTTCGTCGGCGACGATCCGCGCGACACGCCCATGAAGATTTTTCCCGGCATGCACTACACCATGGGCGGGCTCTGGGTGGACTTCAAGCAGGCCACCAACATTCCGGGCATTTTCGCGGCGGGTGAGGCGGAGTATCAATATCACGGCGCCAACCGCCTGGGTGCAAATTCGTTGGTATCGTGCATCTTCGGCGGCGGGGTTGCCGGACCGCAGGCCGTCAATTATGCGCGCGGGTTGCAGGCGTCAAGCGACGGCAACGGACACTTCGCGGCGGAGCAGAAGAAGCAGGAAGAGAGCAATGCCCTGCTGATGAGAAATGAGGGCACCGAGAATCCGGTGAAGCTATGGCGGGAACTGGGCGAATTGATGACTAAGGATTGCACGGTCATTCGCTACAACAAAAACCTGCAGCAGACTGACGCGAAACTGGTCGAATTGCTCGAGCGCTATCGCAAGATCAACCTGAGCGACCGCACGATGTGGGCGAATACGACCGTAGTGTTTGCGCGCCAGCTCTACAACATGCTGCAGCTAGCGCGCGTAATTGCTCAGGGAGCGCGCATGCGGGACGAGTCCCGCGGCGCGCACTACAAGCCGGATTTCCCGGAACGTGACGACAAGAACTGGCTGAAGACGACGAAAGCATATTTCGCCCCGGATGCGGACGAACCGAAATTCGAATTCGAGCCGGTGGACGTCTCGCTAATTCCGCCGCGAGCGAGGAAGTATTGAGACTGCAGACATCCTTCACTTCGCTCACGATGACACACACTCTTATCGCTAATTGCTAAAGGCTAATTGCTAATGGCTGAATCTAAATCCGTCATCTTAAAAATCAAGCGTCAACTCACTCCCACGGGCAAGTCCTATTGGGAAGAATTCTCTGTTCCCTATCGTCCGAACCTGAACGTGATTTCGGCGCTCATGGACATTGCCGCTGATCCGGTCACGCGAGATGGCAAGGCGACCACGCCCATCACTTACGACTCAAATTGCCTCGAAGAGGTTTGCGGGTCGTGCGCCATGTTGATCAATGGCAAAGCTCGGATGGCCTGCTCAGCGCTGATCGACAGCCTGGAGCAGCCGATTCGCCTGGAGCCATTTTCCAAATTCCCCGTCGTTCGCGATTTAGCCACAGACCGGCGCGTGCTCTTCGAAAATTTAAAAACCGTAAAGGCTTGGGTTCCAATCGACGGCACTTACGATCTGGGCGCCGGCCCGCGCCTATCGCCCGAAGAGCAGGAATCAGCCTATCCTCTGTCCCGTTGCATCTCATGTTGCTGCTGCATGGAGGCTTGCCCGCAATTCAACGAGGACACCGGCTTCGTAGGCGCCGCGACCATCTCGCAAGTTCGGCTATTCAATACACATCCCACAGGCAAGGCTCTGAAGCGCGAACGATTGGCAGCGTTGATGGGTGATGGTGGCATCCAGGAATGCGGTTATGCCCAGAACTGTGTCGAGGTGTGCCCCAAAGACATTCCGCTGACGAAATCAATCTCAGAAGTCGGCGGCCAGGTGATGAAGCAGGCGCTCGGGGATTTGATCCGACGATAGAATTGTGTACAAACAGCCGCGATCGGCTGTCTGGTCGAGCGAAGCTCGACAGCTGCGAGCAGCCTGCAGCACGCACCCAAGCACAGCGATGGGCTGTCCGCATGTGAACTGGGCTCGCATGACCTTTTGTGGCGCTCTTTGGCGCTGCAATTTGTCATTTGAACGACAACCGGCAGGTACAAAGCGTCATCCAAGTCGCGCCAAGTCGTAGCTGATCGCCAACATAGGCTGGCTCTTGGAGAAAGCTTGAAATGGCCCAATACTTGCCGTCAACTCAGTTGGGCCTCTGCCTCGGCGGAAGTCAGTAACCAGCAGTAACCAACTCCGCGTCACCGCGAGCGTGGTACGCAAGTAATGATTCGCTCGCAGGATCGGATTGGTCCCCTTGACACCATGGCTTAGAATAGCCGCTACTCGCGGACAGTTGTGCATAAGAGTAGCCGCA